>NZ_JBFUIU010000503.1:0-6725 GCF_056401695.1 Variovorax sp. P4_D9 | reverse complement strand
ACGTTGGGCTGCCGCATCTCGCGCAGCATGATCTTGTCGCCGGATGGCGCCGCGGCATAGCCGTGGGCCAGGTTCGTGCAGCCCAGCGCTTGCCGGACCGGGCCCTTGGCGCGGGCCCGTTCGAGGTTGGACAGGTAGGTGGCGCGCGACGCCGCGCTGCGGTCGCGGATGCGGTCGGTGACCGCGGCAAGCACTGGATGCAGACGCATCGAAGATTCCTTCATAAAGAGGGTCCCGGCCCAGGCACCGTGAGGGCATCGCTCCCGACGATCGACATCAGGCGTACCGGGCCGACATGGCTTCGAGCGGAATCGGCCTGATGCGCACCGCGTGGCCGGCGCAGCCGAAGGCCTCGAAGCGCGCCTTGCATATGTCGCGCGCCGCCTTCTTGGCAGCCGCCATTGCCTTGCGCGGATCGAACTCGCTCGGCTGCTCGGCGAACACCTTGCGCATCGCGCCGGTCATCGCCAGACGAATGTCGGTGTCGATGTTGATCTTTCGCACGCCGCTCCGAATGCCGCGCTGGATCTCCTCGACCGGAACGCCGTAGGTCTCCTTGATGCAGCCGCCGTACTGGCGGATGATCTTCAGCCACTCCTGCGGCACGCTGGACGAGCCGTGCATCACCAGGTGCGTGTTGGGTACCGCGGCGTGGATCTGCGCGATCCGCTCGATGGCCAAGATGTCGCCGGTGGGCTCGCGCGTGAACTTGTAGGCGCCGTGGCTTGTGCCGATGGCGATTGCGAGTGCGTCGACGCCGGTATTCGCGACAAAGTTCTTGGCCTCGGCGGGATCGGTGAGCAGCATGTCGTGGCTCAACTTCCCGACCGCTCCGACGCCATCCTCCTCGCCGGCCTCGCCGGTTTCCAGCGAGCCAAGGCAGCCGAGTTCGCCTTCGACCGATACCCCGATCGCGTGCGCCATTTCACAGACCTTGCGCGTCACCTCGACGTTGTAGTCGTAGCTGGCCGGCGTGCAGCCATCCTCGCGCAGAGAGCCGTCCATCATCACGCTGGTGAAGCCCGAGCGGACCGCCTGCTGACAGACTGCCGGCGAGGCGCCGTGATCCTGGTGCAGCACAACCGGGATGTCGGGGTGCGCCTCGACGGCAGCCAGCACCATGTGACGCAGGTAGGGCTCGCCAGCGTACTTGCGCGCGCCCGCCGAGGCCTGCAGGATCACCGGCGACTGCGTCTCTTGCGCCGCCTCCATGATGGCGTGGATCTGTTCGAGGTTGTTGGCGTTGAATGCCGGCACGCCGTAGCCGTGCTCAGCGGCGTGGTCGAGCACTTGGCGCAGGGAGACGAGGGCCATGATGCGGTTCTCCTGGGGGGTCACGATTCGGTGGCGGGCCCGCAATCGCCGACATGGCTGCGCTCGGCGAACGGCCGCGGCATGCCGCTGTCGCGCGACGCCGATTCCTGGTGGTAGCACTCGATCCGCTCGACCTCGTTCCTCGAGCCGAACACCAGGCCGATGCGCTCATGAAGCGCGCTCGGCGGCACGCCGAGCATCGGCCGATATCCAGTGCTTGCGCGGCCTCCGGCCTGCTCCACCACCATGCCGATCGGGTTGGCTTCGTACAGCAGGCGCAAACGTCCGGGCTTGCTCGGAACCTTGGTGTCGCGCGGGTACATGAAGACGCCGCCGCGCATCAGGATGCGGTGCGCCTCCGCCACCATGCTGGCGATCCAGCGCATGTTGAAATCCTTGCCGCGCAGGCCGCTCTTGCCAGCCAGGCACTCGTCGACGTAGCGCTTGATCGGCGGTTCCCAGAAGCGGCTGTTCGAGCAGTTGATCGCGAATTCGTGGGTGTCGGGCGGAATCCGGATGTCCCTGTGCGTCAGCACGAACTCGCCGAAGCCGGGACTCAGCGTGAAGCCCGCGACGCCGTTGCCGATGGTCAGCACGAACATCGTCGTCGGCCCGTAGAGCGCGTAGCCGGCGGCCACCTGATTCGCGCCAGGCTGGAGGAAGTCCGCTTCGATCACGTCGCGGCCACTCTCGATCACCTCCTTCGGCGCGCTCAGGATCGAGAAGATGCTGCCCACCGAGATGTTGACGTCGATGTTGCTCGATCCGTCCAGGGGATCGAACACGAGCAGGTACTTTCCGCGCTGGTACTGCGCCGGGATCTGGAACGGCTCGTCCATCTCTTCGGAGGCCATGCCGGCCAGGCGCCCGTTCCACTCGTTCAGGCGCAGGAACAACTCGTTGCTGATCACGTCCAGCGGCTTCTGCACCTCGCCCTGCACGTTGACGGCGCCGCCGGCCGGCGCCGGCGTGCCGTCGCCCAGCGCGCCGAGGCCGACGATGACGGCAATCTCCTTGCACGCGATCGACACGTCGAGAATCAGGGCATCGAGGTCGCCATCGACCTGCGGAAGGCGACGGCGCTCCTCGATCAGATAGCGTGCGAGCGTCCAGCTTTGCGATTGCGGCATGGTGGCAAGGCCTTGATCGTCCATGCGGGTCACCCGATCCGCCGGGGGTTCAGCCCCAACACCTTGCGGGTCGCGTCGACGACCGCCTCGGTCGTGATGCCGAAATGCTGGAACAATGCCGCGGCCGGGCCGCACTCGCCGAAGCTGTCCAGGCCGATCACCGCGCCGTCCAGCCCTACGAACTCGCGCCAGCCGGCCGTCACGCCGGCCTCCGCTGCCACGCGCGGAATTCGGGGTGGCAGTACCTTCGCCTGCCACGCGGCGTCTTGCCGGCGAAACTGGAACCACGAGGGCAGCGACACCACCCGCACCGGAACACCTTGCTGCTCCAGTTCTGCCTGCGCGGCGACGGCCAGCGCCAGTTCGCTGCCGGTGGCGATGAGCACTGCGCGCGGCACCCCACCGACGGCTTCCTTCAGCACGTAACCACCACGGGCGATGGCCTGGAGTTGCCAGGTGCTGCGCGGCTGGTGTGGCAGGTTCTGCCGGCTGAGCACGAGGCTGGTCGGGTGGTCGCGGCTTTGCAGGGCCACGGTCCAGGCCACCTGCGTCTCGACTGCGTCGCCGGGCCGCCAGACGTCCATGTTCGGCATCAATCTCAGCGTGGCGGTCTGCTCCACCGGCTGGTGAGTTGGGCCGTCCTCACCCAGGCCGATCGAGTCGTGAGTGAAGACGTAGATCGGGTTCAGCTTCATCAGCGCCGCCATGCGCAGCGCGTTGCGGGCGTATTCGCTGAACATCAGGAAAGTGCCAACGAAGCCGCGCAACCCGCCGTGCAGTGCCACACCGTTCAGGATGGCTGTCATGCCGAACTCGCGCACGCCGTAGTGCATGTAGTTTCCGCCCTTGCCGGCACGCAGGCGCTCGGGGGTGACGCTGACGCAGCCCGGCCAGTTCGTGAGGTTGGAGCCCGTCAGGTCGGCCGATCCGCCCAGCAGTTCGGGCAGCGCCGGAGCCAACGATGCGATCGCGTTCTGGCTGGCCTTGCGTGTCGCGATGGCTTCCCCTTTCGCGACCACATTCGCAAGGGCTCGCTGCGCTTGCTCGTCGAAGCCTTCGGGCAACTCGCCCTTCAGCCGGCGCTCGAGTTCGACCGCGAGGGCCGGGTGGGCGCGCGCGTAGGCGGCGAAGCGCGCGGCCCAGTCGGCATGCCGCTTCGCGCCGGCCCCACGTGTATCCCAAGCGGCGCGGACCTCGGTCGGTATCTCGAAAGGCCCGTGGGTCCAGCCCAGTGCCGCGCGCGTGGCGGCAACTTCCGCGTCACCGAGCGGCGCCCCGTGGCTGTCATGTGTGCCGGCCTTGTTGGGCGATCCGAAGCCGATCGTCGTCTTGCAGCAGATCAGCGTCGGCCTGACGCTCTGCGCGGCGGCCTCGGCGATTGCCGCATCCAGCGCCTTCGGGTCATGCCCGTCGACGCTGCGGATCACGTGCCAGCCGTAGGCCGCAAACCGCGCCGGCGTGTCATCGCCGAACCAGCCCTCCGTGTGGCCGTCGATCGAGATGCCGTTGTCGTCCCAGAAGGCCGTCAACTTGCCCAGACCCCAGGTGCCGGCCAGCGAGCATGCCTCGTGGCTCACTCCTTCCATCAGGCAGCCGTCGCCCAGGAATACCCAGGTGCGGTGGTCGATGATGGCGTGGCCCTCGCGGTTGAACTCGGCCGCCAGCAACTGCTCCGCGAGCGCCATTCCCACCGCGTTCGCGATGCCCTGACCGAGCGGCCCGGTGGTGGTTTCGACGCCGGGCGCATAGCCATATTCGGGGTGGCCCGGCGTCCTGCTGTGGAGTTGTCGAAATGACTTGARGTCGTCGATGGACAGGTCATAGCCGCTCAGATGCAGCAGGCCGTACAGCAGCATGGAACCGTGGCCGTTCGACAGCACGAAGCGGTCACGGTTGGGCCAATCGGGATGTGCCGGGTCGTGGCCCAAGTGGTGGCGCCAGAGCGCTTCGGCAATGTCGGCCATACCCATGGGCATCCCTGGGTGTCCGGAATTGGCTTGCTGTACGGCGTCCATGGCCAACACGCGCAGCGCGTGGGCGAGGGTGCTTCGGGTCGGGGCGGTCATGGCTCGATTCGTGTGGGCAAAGGAAGCGTTGGACGAGCCGCCGCCAAGGCGGCTCGGGTCGGAACTGCGCGACATCGCAGACTCAGGAGAGTTGGCGCTGAAGGGACTGCGCCATCGCGCGCAGGATCAGCCAGCACGAGGTAGCGCCGGCGTCCAGCACGCCGATGGAGCGCGGACCCAGGCGGGCGGAACGGCCGATGCGGGCCTGGAGATCCTTGGTGGAGTCCTTGCCGGCCTCGGCCGCAGCGCTCATTGCCTGCAGTGCGCCGGAGAAGCCGGCTCCGCCTTTCAGCGCCTCGGCAAAGGCATCGCGGGCCGGCACCAGGGTGTCGATGAGGGACTTGTCGCCCACCTGGGCATTGCCCATGCCTTGCACGTTGGCTACCGCTGCGGCTAGGGCTTCGCCGAACAGCTTGGCGTCCAGTTGCGTGTAGGGCTCCAACGTGTTGACGAACCCAAGGAAGAAATTGCCGTACAGCGGGCCCATGGATCCGCCGATGTCATCCATCAATGCCTGCGACAACTGCTCCATCGCCGCTGGGAGCGAAGCGGCGCGGGCATCTCCGATCGCGTCCAGGCGCGCGCCGCAGCCTGAGAAACCCTTGGCCATGTTGATTCCGTGGTCGCCGTCGCCGATCAGTCCGTCGATCTCGCTCAGGAACTCGCGGTGCTCGACGATGGTGGCAATCAGATCGCGCACCAGGCCGCCTGCCTGGCCGAGCGTGAGGGCCGGGCCCTCGACCGTGCGCGGCGCGGCCGAGGCGCGCACGCCTGACGGCGCCACTACGGCCTGCGGCGCGATCGCGGAGATCTGCTCATTCGAATAGGTGCGCGTGCTGCGAACGCCCTCCACCGTGACGCCCATCGACCGGCAAGGCGCCTTCAGGCACGCCTCGAGTTCGTCGTCCAGCCTCATCAGCGTCAACGTCACGCCGAACATTTCCAGCGATGTGAACAGGTTGCCCACCAGGTTGAAGGCGACCGCGACGCCGCGCGCGGCCAGCCTCCGGGCCACCTCGCCGTAGAGGATGTACTGCTCCATCGCCGGCGTGGCGCCCAGACCGGAGATCAACACGGCCACACGATCGCCTTCGACGATGGGCAAGTCGGGCAGGATGGCATCCAGCATCATCTCGGCCATCTCGGCTGCGGTGGCGGTGCGCCGCACGTCGATGCCAGGCTCGCCGTGATGGCCGATGCCGACCTCCATCGTGCCGTGCTCGATGTGGAAATTCGCCTTGCCGACCGCCGGGATCACGCAGGCTGACAGGCCCACGCCGATGCTGCGGGTGTTGGCGATGGCTTTCTGTGCGGCGGCGATCACTTCGTCGAGGCTGCATCCCATGGCGGCTTTGGCGCCGCCCACCTTCCACATCAGGATCTCGCCAGCGACGCCGCGCCGCTTGGCCTCGTCGCCCTTCGGCGCCGAGGGGACGTCGTCGTTGGCCACCACCGTCCTGACCGTGATGCCGTCGCGCGCGGCCATCTGCATGGCCATCTTCACGTTCATGTTGTCGCCCGCGTAGTTGCCGTAGAGGCAGGCCACGCCGGCTCCGCCATCGGCTGCGCGCACGGCGTCAAGGAAGCTCTTGGCTGTGGGCGACGAGAAGATTTCCCCGACAGCGACCGCGTCGCAGAGCCCGTCGCCCACATAGCCGAGGAAGGCCGGCTCGTGGCCCGATCCGCCGCCGGTCACGATGCCGACCTTGCCTCGTTCCGGTGCGCCGATCCGTTGTATTACCCGAGCGTTGCCCTCGCTGACGCGCACCGTGTCGGCATGTGCGATCAGCCAGCCTTGGAGCATGTCCTCGACAACCAGATCCGGATTGTTGATTACGCGATTCATCGTCATGAAATGTCTCCGTCGAATGGGGTGGGTCACAATCGGCAACGATTGATCAAATGCTCATGTTGTGACGATTGTGATCACGCAGATTCGGCGAGTCAATCCAGAATGCGCTGTTTTTATCTAGGGGTAAGTCCTAGTAAATATCAAGTAATTCAGTCAAATCAATGACTTGCCTTCGATGTTTGAAGAGAAGTGTTGGTCACGAGTTTGACATTCGCTCGAGCGGTCATGATACTTTGATCATCTAGTGAACATTGGATCACCGACCGGGTGTCCATACATTGAGGAAATCATGAACATTGCGATTGGTTGTGATGAGGCGGCTTGCGATCTCAAGGACGTCGTCAAGCAGCATTTGCTGGATCC
>NZ_JBFUIU010000502.1:0-6729 GCF_056401695.1 Variovorax sp. P4_D9 | reverse complement strand
CAGGATCGCCTGCCGGCCGAGGAAACCGCGGCGCTGCACGAGGCCGAGCGCTGGCGCGACCGGCTGATCGCCGACGACGACGCGCTCGGCGGCTGGATCGAGACCCACCCGGCCACCGACTCCCAGCAGCTGCGCGCGCTGGTGCGCCAGGCCCGCAAGGACATCAAGGCCGGCCCGCCCGGCGAAGCGCCGCGCCAGGGCAAGGCCTACCGCGAGGTGTTCCAGCTCGTGCGCGCCCAGCTGCGCGTGCACGGCACGGCCGACCACGCCGACGAGGCGGCCGAGCAGTCGCGCGAGGAGGACGCATGACGGTGCTCGATCCGGTGCGCATCGGCATCGTCTCGGTCAGCGACCGCGCCTCCAGCGGCGTCTACGAGGATAAGGGCCTGCCCGCATTGAAGGAATGGCTACGGCGCGCCCTGCGCAATCCGATCACCTTCGACTCGCGCCTGATCCCCGACGAGCAGGCCGGCATCAGCACCGCGCTGATCGGACTGGTCGACGCCGGCTGCTCGCTGGTGCTGACCACCGGCGGCACCGGCCCGGCCCTGCGCGACGTCACGCCCGAGGCCACGCTGGCGGTGGCCCACAAGGAAATGCCGGGCTTCGGCGAGCAGATGCGCCAGATCAGCCTGCGCTTCGTGCCGACCGCGATCCTGTCGCGGCAGGTCGCGGTGATCCGCGAGCGCAGCCTGATCATCAACCTGCCGGGCCAGCCGAAGGCGATCGCCGAAACGCTCGAAGGGCTGCGCAACGCCGATGGCACGCAGGCCGTGCCGGGCATCTTCGCCGCGGTGCCCTACTGCATCGACCTCATCGGCGGGCCTTACCTCGAGACCGATGACGCGGTCTGCAAGGCCTTTCGGCCCAAGTCGGCGATCCGTCCGGCGTAGGCCTCGCCTGGTCAGTTGAGGACGGAGCAAAAACTGCTGCGCAGTTTCTTGGTCTGTCCCGCAAGGTCTCAGGAGAGCGTGTAGGCGGTTTTCACCACGGTGAAGAACTCCTGCGCGTACCTGCCCTGCTCGCGCGGCCCGTAGCTCGATCCCTTGCGCCCGCCGAAGGGCACGTGGTAGTCCACCCCCGCCGTCGGCAGGTTCACCATCACCATGCCGGCCTGGCTGTGGCGCTTGAAGTGCGTCGCGTACTTGAGGCTGGTGGTGGCGATGCCGGCCGACAGGCCGAACTCGGTGTCGTTGGCCGTGGCCAGCGCCTCCTCGTAGTTCTTGACCCGGATCACGCTCGCCACCGGGCCGAAGATCTCTTCCTTGTTGATGCGCATYGAGGCCACCGACTCGCTGAACAGCGCCGGCGACATGTAGTAGCCGTCGGTGTCGAGCTTCAGCCGCKCGCCGCCCGCGGCCAGCGTGGCGCCCTCGGCCTTGCCGATCTCGACGTACTCCAGATCCTGGTCGAGCTGCGAGCGCGAGGACACCGGCCCGATGTCGGTACCCTGCGCCAGCGCGTCGCCRACCTTGATCTTCGCCATGCGGGCCTTCATCGCCTCGATGAACTTCGGATAGATGCCTTCGGTCACGATCAGCCGGCTCGACGCCGTGCAGCGCTGGCCGGTCGAATAGAAGGCGCTCTGCACGCTGAGCTCGACCGCCTGGTTCAGGTCGGCATCGTCGAGCACCACCTGCGGGTTCTTGCCGCCCATCTCGAGCTGCACCTTCTTGTGCCTGGTGGCGCACTGGATGGCGATGTTGCGGCCGACGCCGACCGARCCGGTGAAGCTGATCGCGTGGATGCCCGGGTGGTTCACCAGCGCGTCGCCGATCACGCTGCCGCGGCCCATCACGAGGTTGAACACGCCCGGCGGGATGCCYGAGCGGCTGATGATCTCGGCCAGCGCCCAGGCGCAGCCCGGCACCAGGTCGGCCGGCTTCATGACCACGCAGTTGCCAAAGGCCAGCGCCGGGGCGATCTTCCAGGCCGGAATCGCGATCGGGAAGTTCCACGGCGTGATCAGGCCGACCACGCCCACGGGCTCGCGCGTGATCTCGATGCCGATGCCCGGGCGCACCGAYGGCAGCACCTCGCCCGCCAGSCGCAGGCACTCGCCGGCGAAGAACTTGAAGATCTGGCCGGCTCGCGTGGCTTCGCCGATGCCCTCGGCCTTGGTCTTGCCTTCTTCGCGCGCCAGCAGCGTGCCGAGCTCTTCCTTGCGCGCCAGGATCTCGGCGCCGATCTTTTCCAGCGCCTCGGAGCGCGCCTGGATGCCGCCGGTGGACCAGGCCGGGAAGGCGGCGCTGGCGGCCGCGACCGCGGCGTCGACCTGGGCGGCGTCGCCCTGCGCGTATTCGGCGATGGTGTCGCCCAGGTTCGATGGATTGAGGTTTGAGCTGTAGCGCTGGCCCGGGGTCCATTCGCCGCCAATGAGGTTGTCATGGCGATTCATGGCGTGCACTCCGTAGCGGCGGTCGCCTGCGTCGGGCCCAACTGCCGACAGGCGCGTGCCAGGAGAGATTCGATCTCGGTTGAGTCGCCGGCCACTCCGAAGACGATGTGGTCGGGCCGCACCAGCGCAGCCGCGCATCCGTTGCGCGCGAACCAGCCCGCAACCACATTGTCCGATTCGATCAGGCTCAACACGCCGTGCGCGTTCGCGTTGCCATTGATGCAGACGATCTGGACGCCGAGCCTGGCCAACGAGTCCTTCCACTGTTGAATGTGGTCAGCATCGGGGGCGTCGCGAAGGACGAGAAGGAATCCGCTCGGAACCAGGTCGTCCAGCATCTGCGCCTCGGCATCTGCATCGAGCCGTCCGACCGGCTGGGGAAACGGAGTTCCCGCCGGCGCGACGTCGCGGTCGATCAGCCCGTGGTGGACACCCGGCAGCAGACTCTGGCGCAGCTGCATCTTGACCTGGCCGCCTTGTTGCTCGCGCAGGTTGCGGTCGCGCTCTTCAGCCTTCACCGGGTCTCGCTCACAAATGATGTGGCCAAGTCGCTTGACGGTCGAGGTAACGTCCTGGACTTGGGGGCCGCGTTCTTCGCCATAGCTGTCCAGCAATCCGTCGGACGCACGGCCTGTCAGCACCCAATCCAGCCTCCAGGCCAGGTTCGTCGCGTCACGCAGGCCCTGGCACATCCCCTGGGCGAGGAATGGAGGCATCTGGTGAGCACTGTCGCCAGCCATCAAGATCGGGCCCTTGCGCCACTGTTCGAGGACGACCGCATGGAAGCGATACGTGGCAGCACGCCAGATGCGAGCCTCCCCCGGTGAGAGCCAGGGCGCCAGCAACTTCCAGATCGCCTCATGGGGCATCTCGCGTTGCTCGGCTTCGTCGGGAAGCAGCAAGAACTCCCACCGTCGATGGGTGCCCGGACCCACGACGTAGGTGCATGGCCGCGCAGGATTGCAGTATTGAATGTTCGTGGCAGGCAACTGAGAAAGCTTGGACTCCTCGACATGCATGTCCACCACGATCCAGGGCTCGTCGAAATCCAGGCTCTTGAGTTGCAGGCCCAAGCGCTTGCGCGTCGGACTCGTCCCCCCGTCACATGCAATGACGTAGCGCGCGCGGACCTGGCCCTGCGTGTTGTCCCCTTCGCGGACTGTCAACACCGCACCTTCATCTGATTCTTGAACGTCGACCACCTCGCAGCCGAGCCGCACTTGCACGTTCGACAGGGACCCGACCGCGCGGCGCAGCGATGCCTCCAGGGCAGGCTGGTTAAAGGTGTACGAGGGCGCCCACGCGAGCGGATACGGCGAGGGGCCCATGTCGAAGTGCTGGATCGGCTGACCGTCGCTTCCTTGGTAGATCGTGGGACGGTAGGGCGTCATGTGGGGCGCCAAGGTGCCGGCAATGCCGATTTCCTGAAAGGTCCTCATGGCTTCATGGTCAAGCGCGAAGGCGCGGGGGAGCGGATAGATCGACTCGGACTTGTCGAACACCGCAACGCGTCGCCCCCGCTGACCGAGCAGTGCAGCGAGCGATGCGCCCACAGGACCGAAGCCGACGATGGCAACGTCGAAAGAATCGTGGATTTCTGAAGGCATGGGATAAGTTTGGTATGCGGGAACAGCTAGATTGTGCATAAAATGATTAATCCTGCACCAAGGGTTGATCCGGATGGCCCACGAACAAAGTGACGTCGTGTAATGCATAACCGTCTGTTTTATGCATTTTCACAAGGAGATGAGATGTCGATGATGAAAGCAGCCCGCCTGCACAAGGTGGGTGCCCCGATGGAGATCGAGCAACTGCCCATTCCGCAACCCGCGGCCAACGACGTGCAGGTGCGCGTCCATTCGTGCGGCATCGTGCCGAACCTTGGAAATATCCTGGCGAACTGGACCACCTGGTTCCCCGAACTGCCCCTTCCGCCCCTGCCTGCGATCTTCGGTCTGGACCCTGCAGGGGAAGTCACGGCTGTCGGTTCCCACGTGCATGCATGGAAGCCAGGCGACAGGGTRTACGTGAACCCGAGCCTCTACTGCGGCGGTTGCCGCGCTTGCCGCAACGGCGATCTCATCAACTGCACGCACTATGCGTTCAGCGGCTACTTCGGCTTCTCGCAAAACTCGCTCAAGCTGTTCAAGAACTACCCGTACGGCGGCCTGAGCGAGTACATGATCGCCCCACAGTACGCATTGGTAAAGCTGCCGGACAGTGTGACGTTCAACCAGGCTGCGCGCTTCGGCTACCTCGGAACGATGTACTCCGCGATGCGCAAGGCGAAGGTGGGACCAGGTCGTAGCGTGCTCGTCAACGGCATCAGCGGGACGCTCGGTATCGGCGGTGCTCTGTTCGGCTTGGCCATGGGTGCCACTCGCATTCTCGGCACGGGGCGCAACCAAGAACTGCTGAATCGGGTCAAGGCGCTGGCCCCTGACCGCATCGAGGTGTTCTCGAACGCCAATGGCGAAGCCATCGATGAATGGGCCAAGTCGCGCACCGAAGGCCTCGGCGTCGATACATTCATCGACGCACTCGGACCGGGCGCCCCGCACGAAACGTTGCAGCAGGGCATTCGCGCTCTGAGGCGCGGTGGCCGTGCCTACAACATCGGCGCGATCGCTGGCATGGTCGGATTGGACCTCCACACCATGATGGACGAGCAACAGGCCATCGAAGGCTCGGCATGGTTCACGGCCGGCGAGGGACAGGATATGGCCGACATGGCGGCGGCGGGAACACTCGATCTCTCCGTGTTTGAGCACGTGTGCTATCCGCTCGACCAGGTGAACGAGGCAATCTCCGGGATTGCCAGCCGCAACGGCGGCTTCAGCAATTTCGTCATCAACCCCTGAGAACGAGGAAGATCATGCAGATCAGACGAGTTGTTACGGGCACAGGCGCGGACGGTAAGGCGCGTGTGGTTACGGATGCCGCTGCTCCCCGCGGCTTCGAGTTCACGACGGTGCCGGGCTTCGCGACGTCGCTGGTGTGGTCGACGAGCGCGGCCGAGGTGGTTTCGCGGGGCGCGGAGATTGCCGACCGTACGGGCGAAGTCGGCTTCGTCCCGAAGGAAGGCGAGTCGCGGCTGATGTTCGTGACGTTTCCACCCGATGCGGTGATGATGCGGGCCGATTTCGATGGCGCTGCCTTCGGTGCAGAGTTCGGCAAGTTGGTCCCCGGCCTCGCCGAGACCTTCGAGCCCGACCATCCAGGCATGCACACCACGGACAGCGTCGATTACGACATCGTGCTGGACGGCGAAATCACCCTGGAGCTGGACGATGGCAAACAGGTGCTGTTGCGCAAGCACGATGTGGCCGTGCAGCACGGAAACCGGCACGCCTGGCGCAATCTCAGCGACCGGCCAGCGACCATGCTGTTTGTGTTGCTGGGTGCGAGAAGAGACGGTTAGGCCGGCACCCAACGCACCGCCATGCCCACACGATCATCACTTCGCAGCAGCGAGCATCTTGATTTCATCCAAGAGGTCTTGCAGTGCCGAGTGGATGAAGTCGAGCGTCGATTCGTCTACCAGGCGCCCCTCGCGGATTCGCGTGTTGACGCTGGCGATGGCGACGTGTTGACGCACCACTGGCCGCGCCAAGGTGGCGGCCAGGGCGTCGCGGATCTGGGCTTGGGCGCGAACGCCGCCGGCTGTGCCGGGGGAGGTGGTCATGATGAGTGCCGGCTTGCCCTTGAGTGGCGAGGCGAACCCCGGCCGCGACGCCCAGTCGATCGCGTTCTTCAGGACTCCGGGCATTCCGTAGTTGTACTCGGGCGAGCACACAACCAAACCGTCTGCTTCGGCAATTGCCTTCTTAAGGGCTGCCACCGGTGCAGGAGGGGTGTCGCCGTCGAGGTCGGCGTTGTAAAGCGGGATCTCGTCGAGAGGACACAAGTCGTAGGTGATCGAGGCTGGCAGCAGGGGCGCAAGGCTTCGGAGCACGGCTGTGCAGTTCGACTCACGTCGGATGCTGCCGGAAATGGCCAGCAGACGGAAAGCGGACGGTGTGGTGTTTGCGAGCGAATTCATTAGCCTCTTTCAAAACCGCAAGTTTATGCATAAAATCGCAGTCATGCACAAAGAAGAAATTCAACTCCGCTCGCCACCCTTGGCTGACCAAGCATTCGCCAACCTGCGTCGTGACGTATTGGCAGRCACATTCGGCGCTGGTGCAAAGCTCAAGGTCGATGAACTGCAAGCCACCTACGGCCTGTCGAGCAGCCCGCTGCGCGAGGCGCTCAGCCGTTTGGCCCAGGAAGGCTTGATTCGCGCGGATGAGCGCCGCGGTTTTCGCGTGGCCCCCATCTCGGTGGAAGAC
>NZ_JBFUIU010000501.1:0-6749 GCF_056401695.1 Variovorax sp. P4_D9 | reverse complement strand
GGAGGTCTATTTAAACTGGCGCGATTGTCCAAGCCGCCGCCCACTCGGGGTAGGCGGGAAAGCCCGACACGACTAGAGGATTTATCCCCTCTAGGCCATTTTCTTTTGGGGGATTTTCAGGGGAGTCRATACTTCCCGCCGTTCCTCGCCTGCTCGATCCGCAAGCTTGCCAGGCTCCTGGCTCATCATCGGCCGTCGTCGGCATCGTCTTCTCCAGCGCCCTGTGCAGTTCCATGATCGGGGCGACGCAGAAGTGCGCCCCGCCCTCTAGGAAGTGAAGCCATGAAGTTCTTCGTCGTTGTCCTTCTGTTCATCGCGTCCAGCCTCCACGCCGCGCCGGTCGCCAGCGATGTCGTGGATGCTCGGAAGAAGGTGATTCCCGAGGCCTACCGCGCCATGGCCGCCCAGTTGAGCAAGGAGGCCGGCATCGCCTACCGCTACGGGCCCGACGCGGCAAGCTATGGCGTCACCGATGCAGGCCTGCCGACCTGGTATCGCCGTCCCGACAACAAGGTGGAGATGCCGTACAGCGTGCCGGTATTCTGGCAAGTCGGTGGCCCGCTCAAGACCTCGCAGGGCTACTCGACCAACCAGGGCCAGCCTCTCTTCGTGCCCGACGACCCGACGCAGCGGGCCGGCATCTCGACCCTCGAGGTCAGCGCCTACGACCACAACACCTTCCGCCAGGGCGTCAATCTCTCCTGGACCCTCTACGGCGCGGGGCTCGACGACGTGAATGTGGTCGAGTACCGCAAGGCGGGGCTGACGGGCGGCACGACGCCGGTGGCCAGCGGCCGCTGCAGCGGCCGCGCGGGGTGGTGCACCACGACGCTGGTGGCGTTGCAGAACGGATTGCTGGCGACGGTCGGCACGAACACTTCGCGCAACCGCACGACCCTGAAGCTGGCAGCCGACAAGGTGCCGACGGCGGTGGCCATGACGAACAACTCCGAGTTCGCGCTGGTGACCGTCTGGGACACGACCGCGCTGAAGGGGCAGGTCGCGGTCATCGCGCTCGCCGGCCATTGCGACAACGAGGGCAAGGATCGGTGCATCAACCCGGACGGCACCGCCTGGTATCGCTACTGGGAGGAGTGGTCGCGCTCGTACCCCGGCCTGGCCAACCGCGGCAACATCGGCTACATGAAGCTGCTGGGCTACGTCGACCTGCCGGGCATGGCGGCGCCGACCGAGATCCACGCCACCTCCGGCGTCGACCAGTGGAGCACGATGATCTTCGAGGGCCCGAACGGCTCGGTGCAGACCGGCCCCTGGGGCAACCCGCTGACCCAGGAGGACAAGCGCCAGAAGTTCAAGCCGGGTGGCCCGCTGTCCGGCAAGTACGCCAAGGGCGGCACCGCGGTGGTGATCTCGAAGTCGGAGCAGAAGGCCGTGTTCATCGACCTCGGGCCGTTGTTCCGTTACGTGAACGCGGTCTACTTCGGCGGCAGCGCGGCGGAGTTCAAAGCGAAGGTCATCGACAACTTCGACCTGGCGCGCAACGTCCACTCGAAGTGGCCGCATTCGTTCGAATACGCGCCGCAGCAGACCCCCGTGGTCGTCAAGACCGTCGACCTCGGCGCCCGCCCGACTGCGGTGAAGACGGCGGTATGGGGTCCTGGTCGCGCGTGGATCGCCACCCAGGAAGGAACGCTTCGCATGTTCAGCCTCGGCGCGAACTATGCCGGCTCGGGTGCAACCGCGGCCGACATCCGGCAGACCGGAACCGTGGCCGTGGGCCGCAACCCCACCGGCATGAGTTTCGCCAAGGACGACCCGGATCGGCCCGACGAGAACGCGCTGCTGAACCAGGTGGTGGTGGTGTCTCGAGGAGACCGAAAGATCGACTGGATCAGGTTTAACGCGAACCAGACATCGGGCAGTGTGATCCGCACCTTGAAGGACACTCGGATCAAGGATCCGATCGCGATCGACGAGGGCGACAACTTCGGCACCGCCGGCTACATCATCAGCGTTGCCGACTACGCCGGAAGGACACTGAGCAACTACCGCTTCGGGCCGGTGACCTTCTCCGACCAGGGAAAGCAGTGGAACTGTCAGCCGCCCGGCTGTCCGACGATCGACGCTGCAGGGAATCCCGCCCCGTTCGAGTTCGGCGGCGCCTTCGCGCTGCCGGGCAAGGTGTTCGGGATTCAAGGTCAGAACGTGCCCTGAGTCGCGGCCCGTCGCGCCGATCGCACAGGTGATCCGTGCCGGACACTGGATGAACATGCAGCTTTTGCCATCGTGACGAGGTAGGACGACACTCCCTCGCGCGTCCGCACCCGCGACGACAGCGAATTCGAGGAGAACACCAGCATGCGCATCGTCAATGACAGCGAACACTGCCGCCGCTGGTGGGTCGGCTCCAGGGCGGGAGACGCGGTCCGGCAGACGCTCGATGCGAACGCCGATGGCGTCGTCTCCCTCGACGACTTCGTCACCTGGGCGGGGTACATCTTCCATCTTCCCGCCTACACGGGCATGATCATCGTCGACAGCTTTCCGCTGGTCGCGGAATTCTTCAAGATCGATTGCAGAACCGGGTTCGGCTGGGGCGGAACGCTCGTCAGCCTGATCGCCTGGGTCTTCCTGGCCAACAGCGTGGCCGCGTCTTCGAAATCCGGCACCAAGAGCTAGCGCGGGTGCATGCCGCACGGCCGAATCACACCGGCCGGATGGCTTATTGGCCGCCTCGACAGCCGCAGCCAGAATTCCATGAATGGAGACGATGGGAGACGACGAACTCGCCGCGGCCGCCTATGTGCTGCGAAAGCGGGCTGAGCTTGGCGACCCGAACGCCTTGAAGGAGGCGCAACGCATGGAGGCGGAACTGCACAGGCGCCTGGGCTCCACGCCGTCGGATCGCGCACCGCTGGAGCCCGAAGCAAGGCCTGCGCGGCCTTGGTGGCGGTTCTGGTAGCTGGCGCGCTGGCAGGCCCACGGTTTTTGTCCTTCTTCGTTGACCTTGGCAAGGCGCGGGGATGGCGGCAGCCTGGGTTTCGCCAATTTTTAGATCCAGGAGAAGCGTCATGAATCTGTCCTTCACTCGACCTTGAGCGTGCTGCTGGCGAGCGGCGCGCGGATGGGCGCGGCGGGCGCGCAGGCACAGGGCAACGCCCCCAACTGCGAAGACCCGCGCGTCGATCGCACGGCCTGCTACCGCGAGGCCGCAGCGGGAAGCGAAGCACCAAGGCCTCCTGAACAGTCCGGGCGGCTACGAGAAGAACGCACTCGCGCGCTGCCAGAGGCATCCCGAAAGTGCCCGCGCCGCCTGCGCGCAGCGGGTGCTGGGCGCTGGCAACACCACCGTCCGCGGCAGCGTGCAGGGTGGCGGCAAGAGTCGAACCACCGAGGTGCCGGTGCCGGCGAAGAACTGAGCGCTTTCCGTTATCTTCGGCTCATCAGGGCAAAGCCCCTGGTGAGCCTGGATGTATTCGCATGTGTTCGTGAGCGTGAGCGACTTCGAGCGCGCACTGCTTTTCTATAAACCGGTGATGCAGGGCCTGGGCCTGGCGTTGCGTTTCTGCGAGCGAGACAAGCCCTGGGCCGGCTGGCACAGCGCCGGTCGCACGCGGCCCTTCTTCGTGATCTGCAAGCCGCACAACGGCCTGCCGCATGCGCCCGGCAACGGCCAGATGGTGGCCTTCGCCGCGGCCGACCGGGCGATGGTGCGCATGGTGCACGGCATCGCGCTCGCCCACGGCGGAAGTTGCGAAGGCGCGCCCGGCTTGAGGGCGCAGTACCACCCGCACTACTACGGCGCCTACTTCCGGGATCCCGACGGCAACAAGTTCGGCGTCGCCTGCCATGCCCCGGCGCCCGAAGCGAACTGCGCGACCCTGGTCGCCCCGTACCGCGATGATGTCCACCGAGAGCAGGTAATCCGCCTCTGGGGGACCACGTTCAGCTACGGCACGGCGCACAACGATCCCGCCCTCGGCATCGACAAGAAGCTCGCGGTCGCCGACGGCCTGTTCTTCGTCGCGCTGGCGCAGGGCTCGGTGGTCGGCACCGTGATGGCGGGCTACGACGGACACCGGGGCTGGCTGTACTCGGTCGCCGTGGATCCGGGGCATCGGTCCCGGGGCATCGGCACGGCCTTGGTTGCGCACGCGGAGCGTGCCCTGGCGGATCGGGGCTGCATGAAGATCAACCTGCAGATTGCCGCCGGCAACGAGTCGGTGGCCGCCTTCTACAAAGCGATCGACTATGCGGTCGAGCCGCGCGTCAGCATGGGCAAGCGCATCGTCGCCAACATCCCGGGCGGTTCGTGAGAGCCGGCGGCGGTCCAGTGTGTAACCGCCGGCCCCTTTCAACACTACCGTCGGCGGGGGCGACCTGTGACGGCGGCGCGCCGGCCGCCCATAATCCGCCTCCGGCCAAACCAGGGGCCTCTTTTGAATCCTGGCGTTCATTGGGGCGACCACGATGAGCTCTTTGCACATGTTCCTGCCGGCATCCGAGCCCGCGCGCAGCGAGGCCCTGGCCCTGCTGAAGAAGACGCACCACCTGCCGAGGCACCTCGTCCGGGGCATCGTGCCCGGCATCGGCAAGCGGGCGACGGCGCCCGTGCAAGACCAGCAGCAGACCTTCGGTCCCTCCGACCCCTTGCCGCCCGACCCGCAAGTGCAAGTCGGCTAGCGCCGCGCCTGACCCAGGCTCTCCCAGTTCCGATCCGGCAGCAGGCCATCGCGGCCGGCGCGCCGGCGCAGCCGTGGGCTGCTGCGCCGGGCAATCAAGGGTAAAGCCGGCTTTCCATTCGTTCGAACACCGGTATCTTTTGTATCAAGTGGCATCCGAGCGTCCCGCTCGGGTTGGGTTCCACCGTGCAAGGAGCCGGAAATCGCCTCGCCTGCCCCCCGTGCCGATCTGCTGCGCGTCGAAGGCGTCACCGTGCGCTTTGGAGGCATCACGGCGCTCGACAAGGTGTCGTTCGCGGTGCCCGAGGGTTTCATCGTCGGCCTGATCGGTCCGAACGGGGCCGGCAAGACCACGCTCTTCAATTGCCTGTCGCGGCTCTATGACTTCAGCGAGGGCCGCATCTCGTTCGAGGGCCGCTCGCTGGTCGGAACGCCGGCGCACCGCATTGCGGCTATGGGCATCGGCCGCACCTTCCAGAACCTGGCGCTGTTCCGGACCATGACCGTGCGGCAGAACATCCTGCTCGGCGGCCATTGCCGCACCGGCAGCGGCTTCCTCGCCAACGCCCTGCGGCTGCCGGGGGTGCGGCGCGAAGAGCAGGTGCTCGAAGCGCACGCCGACCAGCTGGTCGACCTGCTCGACCTCGGCGCCGTGGCCGCCACCCGCGTGATGGACCTTCCCTTCGGCACCCAGAAGCGCGTCGAGCTGGCGCGGGCGCTGGCGAGCCAGCCGAAGCTGCTGCTGCTCGACGAGCCGGCCGGCGGCCTGAACCACGAGGAAGTCGGCAAGCTGATGGACCTTCTGCGCCAGGTGCGCGAGCGGCTCCGGCTCACGATGCTGCTGGTCGAGCACCACATGAACCTCGTGATGCGGGTCTCCGACCGGGTGGTGGCGCTGGACTTCGGCCGCGTCATCGCCGACGGCTCGCCGGCCGAGGTGCAGGCCAACGTCGAAGTGATCCGCGCCTATTTGGGAGACCCGGGCTGATGGCCCGCCTGCTCGACGTCCGCGGCCTGCGCGCGCAGTACGGCGCGAGCAAGGTGCTGCACGGCATCGACTTCGGGGTCGAGGAGGGCGGCATCACGACCATCCTCGGCGCCAACGGCGCCGGCAAGACGACCACGCTGCGGGCGGTCTGCGGCATGGTCCGGACCGAGGGCGAGATCGCCTTCGCGGGCCAGCGCATCGAGGGCCGCGCGACCGAATCCATCGTCCGCCTCGGCGTTGCCCACGTGCCGGACGGGCGCGGCACCTTCGTCGCGCTGAGCGTCGAGGAGAACCTGCGCCTGGGCGCCTACATCCGCCGCGACAAGGCTGAGGTGGCGGCCGATTTCGAGCGCGTCTACAAGCACTTCCCGCGACTGCGCGAGCGCCGCTTCCAGCAGGCCGGCACGCTGTCGGGCGGCGAGCAGCAGATGCTGGCGGTGTCGCGCGCCCTGATGCTGCGGCCGCGGCTGCTGCTGCTCGACGAGCCCTCCTTCGGCCTGGCGCCGCGCATCGTGCAGGAGCTGTTCGAGATCCTGCGCGAGATCAACGCCAGGGACCGCGTGAGCATGCTGGTGGTGGAGCAGAACGCGGCGCTGGCGCTGCGGCTGGCCGACCAGGCCTACCTGCTCGAAACCGGCCGCGTGGTGATCTCCGGCAGCGCCGAGACCGTTCGCAACGACGAAGCGGTGCGGCGCTCCTACCTCGGCTATTGAGCGCAGCGCCATGAACCTCCTTCTGCACCAGGTGCTCTCCGGCCTTGCCACCGGCGGCATCTATGCCAGCGTGGCGCTGGCGCTGGTGATGATCTACCAGGCCACGCACCTGGTGAACTTCGCGCAGGGCGAGCTCGCGATGTTCTCCACCTACATCGCCTGGAGCCTGATGCAGGCCGGCCTGCCCTACTGGGCCGCGTTCTTCATCACGGTGGCGATCGCCTTCACGCTCGGCGTGCTGATCGAGCGCATCGTCGTGCGGCCGGTCGAGAACGCGCCGATCCTCTCGGTGGTCATCGTCTTCATCGGCCTGCTGGTCATCCTTAACAGCCTTGCGGGCTGGATCTTCAGCTACACGATCAAGCCCTTCCCGAGCCCGTTCCCGGCCGAGCCGCTGTTCGGCAA
>NZ_JBFUIU010000500.1:0-6752 GCF_056401695.1 Variovorax sp. P4_D9 | reverse complement strand
CGGCAGACCAACGTGCCGAAGAGATGCATGTCGCTGACGAAGGACGCCCTGCCGAGCTGCACCATGATCGTCATGGCGGCGTGCATCTCGGGGTTCTCCATGAACGGCAGGTCGGCGAGTCGCTCGATCTCGCGAACGCCCATGGCCTCGCACAGACTGTCATACTCGGCTCGCATCCGGTCGGCATCGCAGCGGTCGGGAAACTCCTGCCCCAGCAACCGCAGTCCCTCGAGCGCCGTGCGAACCGTAAGATCATGATTTCCGCGCATCATCTGCAGCGTCATCCGCAGCACGACCGCTTGCGCGCGATCGACGTTCGAACGCCCCCAAGCGAGCAACTCGTCGACGAGCGCGTCAGCGTCATCGAGATTGGCGCGACTGATCTCGCACTCCGCACGCTCGCGGCGCAGTGCGAAAGAAAGCTCGTGGTGATGGTCCCCTTCGCCCTCGCCCAGCGCCTCCAGGCCGCTGGCGAAATATCCACACGCCGCGGCGTACGCCGTCGACGCCTTGGCCTTGCGTCCCGCCTGCAGATTGAGCTCGGACACCATGACCCTGTCACACCGGTCGGAGAGGGCGGCTAGTCCCGCGTTCATCTGATTGGCGATGTCGAAGATGCGTTCCGCAGCCTGCTCCGTCGTCAAGCCGTCCGCCAGCGTCCTGCCGATCTGAAGGTGCATCGCACTGCGCGAGCTGGCGGGGATGAGCGCATAGGAGGCCTCACGCACGCGGTCATGGAGGAAGCGGTATCTCGCGTCGTCGACCAGGATGACGCCGGCATCCACGGCGGCGACGAACCGGCGGTGCATCAGCCGCTCCGGTGGCGCCAGCAGCGCCAAAGTCTGGAAATCCGCCCGACTTCCGAGGCATGACAGCATCTTCAGTAGTTGCTGCGTCGGTGACGGCAGGCGCTCGAGGCGTCGGACCACCAGGTCCACCAGGTTGTCGGTGAAACCTTTCGCACCGATCCTGCTCTCATCCCACGTCCAGTCACTGGCGACAGCGTCGAATCTCAGCAACCCTTCTTCCTCGAGGCTGGCGAGGAACTGTCCGGCGAAGAACGGATTTCCGCCGGTCTTCCCATGCACCAGCTCCGCCAGGTTGCGCGCTCGGGAAGGTGCGACTTGCAGGGCATTTGCARCGAGCGCAGTGAGGTCAGCTATGCCCAGAGGACCGAGAACCAGCTGTCCGACGTTTGCGCCACTGCCTCGGATCGATGCAATGGTCGACATGAGCGGATCGTTCGCCGCGACCTCGTTGTCGCGGTAGGCACCGATGAGATGGAGATGGCGGGTGTCGGGATGGACGATGAGGTATTCGACGAGCGCGAGCGTCGCCGGGTCCAGCCATTGCAGGTCGTCCAGGAAGACCACCAACGGACGCCCGGCCCGCGCGAAGGCAGCGACGAAACGCTGGAACACGGACTGGAAGCGGAGCGTGGCTTCCGCCCCACCGACCTCCGGCAGGGGTCGCTGCGAGCCGATCAGAGCCTTCAGCTCGGGGAGCAGCTCGAACAGCAAGCCTCCCTGTACGCCAACGGCCTCGCTGATCGAGCGCCTCCAGTTGGCAAGTCCCGCGGCATCGCCGACCAGGATCTGCCGGAGGAGCGCTCGGAATGGATCCGCGACGGTCGAGTAAGGCGTGTCGCGCTGCCGGAAGTCGAACTTGCCGGAGACGAAGATCCCGCGCGCCGGCTCGATCTCGTTGCGCAACGCGTTGACCACGGAGGACTTGCCGATGCCGGAGTACCCCGAGACCAGCGTCACTTCGGGCCTCCCACGAGCGACGACCCGCTCGAAGGCGGCAAGAAGCGACAAGACTTCGGCCTGCCGCCCGTGGAGCCTCTCGGGCATCTTCAACCGTCCGGAGACATTGGGCGAGTCGGGTCGGATCCCGCTGATTCGGCCTTGCGATTCCAGTTCTTCCAGGCACGACCGAAGGTCTGCTTCGAGCTGACCCGAGGTCTGGTATCGCCTTTCCGGCGCCTTCGCGAGCAACTTCCTCACGATCGCCGAAATCGCAGCCGGCACGGACGGCCGCCGCTCGGACAGCGGCAGGGGCTGATGAGCGACGTGGCGATGTATCCATTCGAGGGGATCGGATGCCTGGAACGGCAGCTCGCCCGAAAGCATCTGGTAGAACACGACGCCCAGGGCGTAGAGGTCGCTGCGCGAGTCCACCGACCGGTTCATTCGTCCGGTCTGCTCCGGAGCCATGTAAGCCAGTGTGCCCGCAATCACGTCGGGGGGGCCGCTCACCTGCACGCGCGGCTGGCGCGACGCAACGGCGAACCCCGTCAGCCAAGCCTTGCCGGACCCCGCTTCGATCAGGATATTGCCGGGCTTGAGGTCCCTGTGGATCAGCCCGGCGAGGTGCGCGCCTCCGAGCGCAGCAGCAATGCCGATCGCGGTCCGCAAGAAGTCAGCCGGCTCCCAGGGGTGACGAATCCGATGGCTCAGCAATTGGCCGCCCGGATCGGTCAGGAGGAGTACCGGCCGCTGCCCCTCGGTCACCAGCGCGATCGGACGAGCCGACCACTGCTCATGCAGCAAGTAGCGCAGAGCGAACTCGCGCTCGAGTCGTCTTCGTCCCTCGTCGACCACGTTGGCCGTGACGGCGACGGTCAGCAGTGACGAGCCGTCGGCCCCTGTCGCACCTCGATACAGGGTCAAGCCGCCTTCCTCGCGGAGAATTTCGAGGCCCTGCGCCGAAGAGATCAGGGTAGACATGGGAAGCGTTACAAGCCGTTGCGACGGTCAATGCCCTCGGTCATGCTTTTCTCGTGGAGCCGAACTGCGCCAATGGGGTGGTGCCTATGTTACCGCCTCGACGGGCCAACCGTTTTACGGCGAGTACGGCCACACAGGGCCGTACGTGGGCAGGTTCAGGCTCCCAGTGGAGCGACGCTCGGGACTGGACGATGCGTGCCCGCGGCAAGAAACCCGTTGGATGCCTCTGCTTTGCCACGCACAGTTGCATGGCGCAGGATTCCCCGTCGTCCTGCCGCAGCGGCGGCCTCCGTGCGACTGCGCACCTGCAGCTTTTCGAACGCCGATCGCAAGTGCGTCTTCACCGTTCCCACCGAGATGCCCAGCCGCGCAGCGATGTGCTTGTTGCACAACCCATCGGTCACCAGCGCGAGCACGTCTTCTTCACGCGCGGTCAGGGGTTCGGCGGTGAGGCTCTCCGCCAGCTTGGCCGAGACAGAGTGACTCAGATGGCATCCACCCCGGGACACGCTACGCACGGCGCTCACCAACTCTTCGCCGGTCGTGCCGAGAAGCAGATAAGCGGCCGCGCCCAGCGCCAAGGCTTGCCGGATTTGCCACTCCCGCTCCGAGGCAGTGACGATCACGACTCTCGGGCGCCGCGCGCCCTTTCGCAGCTTGCCCACGAGGTTCAACACATGCATGCCGCTCTCGAGGTCCGCGATGACGACGTCGCAGCACAGAAGCGCGTCGTCATCCGGGGGAATCGTTTGCACGGCGACGTCATCGCAAACCGCCAACGTGCTTGTCAGGCCGGCGCGAGTCAGAAAGTTGTCGTGGACGACGACAACACGGGTCCGTTGCGGGGACATCACGAACTCATTGCGGGCGTGCGCGAGCGACGCAGCCCCCGGTTCTGTCGATGCGTGGCATTTGTCATCCGGAGGGGAGAACACGGGGTCGTTGGAGAGTTCCATGGGCACCACTATCCGGCTCCCGTCTTCGGGATTGAATCCCCCGGATGGGGCACGGATGATCGACCTCGGCCAAGCTCGCCCGGCACGTCCGATGCATGCTCACCGTCCGCTGAACAGCGGCCGCCGTCGCTCCAGGAAGGCCGTCGTGCCCTCGCGCTTGTCGCTCGTGCTGGCACACAGCGCGAACGAAGCGCTCTCGAGTACCAGGCCTTGCGCCTGCCCGGCCTCCAGCCCGTGGTTCACGGCGTCCATCGACAATCGAACGGCCAGCGG
This sequence comes from Variovorax sp. P4_D9, assembly GCF_056401695.1. NCBI lineage: Bacteria > Pseudomonadati > Pseudomonadota > Betaproteobacteria > Burkholderiales > Comamonadaceae > Variovorax > Variovorax sp. P4_D9. The sequence continues at coordinate 2,794 of NZ_JBFUIU010000500.1, read as the reverse complement.
TGCGTTGGCGATGATCTTCAGCAGGACTTCCTCCGCGCGCGACATGAGTCGCGCCGGCTCGACCACCTCGTTCACGAGCCCGATGCGATGCGCCTCGCGCGCATCGATGTTCTCCGCGGTCAGGATGATCTGCATCGCCCTGCCCTTGCCCACGAGGCGCGGCAGTCGCTGCGTATCGCCGAATCCCGGCGTGACACCCAGCTTGACCTCGGGCTGCCCGAAGCTGGCTTTCTCCGCAGCGATGCGCAGCGTGCACGCCATGGCCAGCTCGCAGCCGCCGCCCAGCGCATAGCCGTTGACGGCCGCGATGACCGGCTTGCCCAGGGTTTCGACAAGATCGAAGACTGCCTGTCCGTGGCGCGTGAACGCTTGCCCGCTACGAAGGCCTTGTCGCTTGCGCCGGTCACGATGACGCCGTGCACGGAGGAATCGTTCGCCGCGTCCTGCAATGCATGCTGGATCTCCGCGAACGTGGCCTGGTTGAGCGCATTCAGCGCCTTGGGGCGGTCGATCGTCAGGATCGCGATCGGGCCGCTCTTCCGGTAGTTCAGGTTCTCGAATTCAGGCATGTGGTTCTCCACCCGTGCGAGCGCGGACCGCCAGCAGCCCGAGCAGGTCCTCGTCGCGTTGTGTGGCCAGGTCTTCCAGCGACCGCGTGCCGGCTTCCTCCAGAACGCCGGCCACGATCTTCTTGCGCAGTTCCGGCGTGATCTCGGGCGACCCCAGCACCTTCCACCAGGCAGTCATCGGCCCGGTGAACTGGTCGAAGAAGTGCTCGATGCCACCTTCGCCGCCGCCCAGGTGGAACAGCAGGTTGGGACCCATCACGCCCCACCGCAGACCCGGCCCCCAGCACACCGCGGTGTCAGCGTCGCTCACGCTCACGACGCCGCTCGCGACCAGGTGAACGACCTCTCGCCACAGTGCGGCCTGCAGGCGGTTGGCCACGTGTCCAGGCACTTCCTTGTGCAACCGGATCGTGCGCTTGCCGAGCGCCGTGTAGAACTCGGCGACGCGGCGGATCGTTTGCTCCGACGTCTTGGCGCCACCCACGATCTCCACCAGCGGTATCAGGTGCGGCGGATTGAACGGATGCCCGATCACGCAGCGCTCGGGATATGCCGGACAAGCCGCCTGGATTTCACTCATCGTGAGGCCGGAAGAGCTCGAAGCGATGATGACCTCGGGCGGCAGGAGCGCGTCCAGTGTGCCGTAGAGGGAGCGCTTGAAGTCGATACGCTCGGGACCATTCTCCTGAACGAGGTCGGCCGTGGCCACCGCCTCCGCCAGGTCTGTGGTGAAGGACAGTCGACCCGCTGACAACCGCGACTGCGCACCCAGGCGCTGCAGCGCCGGCGCCGCGTTGCGAACATACTCGCGCAGACGATCTTCGGCGCCCGGGGCGACGTCGGTGGCGATCACCTCCAGACCGTGTGCGAGGAACAGCGCCGTCCAGCTGGCGCCGATCACGCCCGTTCCAATGACGGTGACGCGGCTGATGGTGGTGGGCGATGTTCTTGTCGTCGATGTGGCTGTGTTCGTGGTTGTGGCCATGGTGTTCTCCCGGGAGTCATTTCGATTCTTCGCGCACGACACCAGCCGCTGCAAGCTGTGCCACCTGTTCGTGGGCGTAGCCCAACTCGATGAGCACCTCGGCGCTGTGCTCGCCCAGGCGCGGCGCCCGAGAGGGCGCCACCTTGCGCACTCCCGCGACCTGCACGGGGCTGTTGACCGTGTGAGTGGCGCCGATCGAAGGATCATTGATCGGCGCAAGGATCTCGTTCTCCAGCATCTGGGGGTCACGGATGATCTCTTCGGCGACCTGCACGACGCCATAGATGACGCGTCCTACGTCCAGGACCTTCTTCCAGTGGTCGAGAGATTGGGCGCCGAACACGGGATCGAAGATCTCCACCAGCGCGGCTGCATTGCGGGCACGCGCGGGACCGTCCACAAAACGCGGGTCATCCAGCAGTTCCGGCATACCCATCGCCTTGGCAAAGCCGGGCCAGTCCTTTTGCTGAGCTGCCACCAGCAGCAACCATCGGTCGTCGGCGGTGCGGTACGGATTGAGCAGGGCGTTCGGCGGACGCTTGCGGTTGTGCTGGCCGAAGAACTTCGCGCCATGAAGCGCGCCTTCGATCCACGTGGCTGCAGCCCATGCGCCTTCGGCAATCAGCGACGTGCTGACATGGCTGCCCAGCCCAGTCCGCTCGCGACGGTACAAGCCCGTCACGATGGCCGAATACAGCGTGCTCGCGGTCGCGTGGTCTCCGATGCCAGGAATGGGCAGTGTGGGCGGGCTGTCCTCGTCGTGCGTCACCTGCATCAGGCCGGTGCGCGCCCAGTACGCGGTGATGTCGAACCCTGGCTTGTCGGCCTCTGGCCCTTTGGAACCGTAGCCTGTGATGTCGGCATACACCAGCCGCGGATTCAGCGGCGCGATGGCCTCGTATGTAAGTCCGAGCTTGGCCTTGACGCTCGGCGGAAAGTTGGTGACCAGCACGTCGGCCCATTGCACCAGCCGGGTGAGAACTTCCTTCGCGCCTGGACTCTTGAGGTCCAGCGCCAAGCTCCGCTTGTTGCGGTTGGTGAGCTGCCAAGCGTAGTTGCGCTCGGAAACCGGGTTGGGCGGCGTGACGTAGAAGTAGCGATAGGGATCGCCGGTGTCTGGCGGCTCGACCTTGATCACGTCGGCGCCGAAGTCCGAAAGGATCGTTGTTGCCGCAGGCCCCGCGATGTAGCTCGCAAGATCCACGACCTTCAGGCCGGAGAAGACATTGAGTTCGTGTGC
>NZ_JBFUIU010000499.1:0-6760 GCF_056401695.1 Variovorax sp. P4_D9 | reverse complement strand
TGCTTGCCGTGCAGGGGTCCGTCGCATTCCAGGTCGCGCTCCACCTTGCGGAAATACGGCAGCACGTCGTCCCAGCCCCAGCCGGACGCACCGCGCGCCTCCCATTCATCGTAGTCGGTGGGTGCCCCGCGGTTGAACAACTGGCCGTTGATGGCGGAGCCGCCGCCGAGCACGCGCGCCTGCGTGTACTTGCGCAAGGGCGGCCGGTGGGCCGCTTCCTCGCCCGGCCAGGGCGCCTGGGTCGTCACGCGCAGATCGGGCCAGTCGAAGTGCGGGTTGAAGAACAGCCGGCCCGCATAGCTGTCCAGCAGCTCGGGCGGTTCATTGCCCGGCGGCGTGTCGATGCCCGCTTCCAATAGCAGGACCTCGTGGCCGCCGCGGGCCGACAGCCGGTTGGCCAGGACCGAGCCCGCCGAGCCGCCGCCGACGATGACGGTGCCGTACATCCCAGTCACTCCAGCTTGATGTTCGCGGCCCGCACCACCTCGCCCCACTTGCGGTATTCGTCCATGTAGAGCTTGCCGAACTCGGCGGAGGTCCCAGTCAACGTGCTCATGCCGAGTTCCGCCACCTTGGCCTTGTACTCGGCCGTGGATGTCGCCTGGTTGATCGCCGCGGCGAGGGCCGTCGTGGCGGCCACCGGCGTGCCGGGCGGCGCGAGCACGCCCATCCACGCCTCGCCAACGACGTCCAGGCCCTGCTCCTTCAATGTGGGCACGTCCGGGATCGCGGCCACGCGCTGCGCGGAACTCACGCCATAGAACTTCAGCTTGGAGCGATATTGCACAGCGCCGCCCACTGCCACCAGCATGATGTCCACCTGGCTGCCCATGAGGGCCGACAGCGCCGGTGCCATGCCGGTGTAGGGCACGTGCAGCAGGTTGTCCGCCTTGGCCGCCTGCGCGAAGGCCACGGCCATCAACTGCGGGCCAGAACCGGTGCCCGCGCTGGCATAGCTGAGGTTCTGCTTCTTCATCAAGGCGAGCAATTCCTGCAGATTGGCGGCCGGCAGGTCGGGTCGGCCGAGCAGCACGAAGCCGGTGGAAGCGAGCGGCGAGATCGGCACGAACTTCGTCGCATCCACCTTGCCCTTGACCAGGTGCGGATAGATCGAATTCACGTCGGTGATGCCCAGCAGCAGCGTGGTGCCGTCCGCCGGCGCGCCGTAGACGTAGCCGGCGCCGATGGAGCCGGTCGCACCCGGCTTGTTTTCCACGACCACCGGTTGGCCCAGCCGTTCGCCGACGCCCACGCTGATGAAGCGCGCCAGGATGTCCGAAGAACCACCCGGCGGAAAGGGAACGACGATCTTGATCGGGCCGGAAGGCTTCCAGGCGGCCTGCGCCCGCGCCATGCCCGTTGCCAGCATGCCCGCCCCGGCGAGCGCGGCCAGCACCTGCCGGCGCTGCAGGCCGGCTTCGAAACTGTGATTCATGTGTGTCTCCGACTGTTATTGATATCGTTCGCGCTCAGCCCGTCACGCGGCGCGCCGACTTCGGCATGCCGTCGAGGACCACGACCTTGGTTTCGAGGTAGGCGCGCAAGCCTTCCGCACCGCCTTCTCGCCCGATGCCCGATTGCTTGAAGCCGCCGAACGCGATGCTGCCCTCGTTGCGCATGCCGTTCTGGCCAACGGTGCCGGAGCGGATGCGGCGCGCCACGGCATAGGCGCGCTCCAGGTCGTTGGTGAAGACGGAGGCGTTGAGGCCGTAGATGGTGTCGTTGGCGATGGCGACCGCCTGCTCGTCGCTCTCGGCCGGGATCACGGCCAGCACGGGCCCGAAGATTTCTTCGCGCGCGATGGTGTGGCTGTTGTCGACGTGGCCGAACACCGTCGGCTCGATGTAGAAGCCGCGATCCAGGTGCTTCGGGCGGCCGCCGCCGGTGGCCAGGGTCGCGCCCTCGGCCTTGCCCTTTGCGATGTAGCCCTCCACGCGCTCGCGGTGGCGGCGCATTGCCAACGGACCCATCTGAGTGGCGGGGTCGAACGGATCGCCCACCTTCACGTTGCGGAAGTTCTCGCTCAGCGCCTCGACCAGTGCATCGTGCCGCTTGCGGCTGACGATGATGCGGGTCAGCGATGCGCACACCTGGCCGGTGAGGAAGATCGCGCGCGACGCGATGCTCTGCGCCGCGGCGGCCACGTCGTAGTCATCGAGCACGATGGCCGGCGACTTGCCGCCCAGCTCCAGCGTGCAGCGCGCGATGCGCTCGCCGCAGAGGGAAGCGATGCGCCGGCCGGCCGCGGTCGAGCCGGTGAAGGCGACCTTGTCCACGTCCGGATGCCGCACCAGCCGTTCCGAGACTTCGCGCTCTGCCGTGAGGATGTTCACCACGCCGGGCGGGAAGCCGGCGGCTTCGCAGGCCTCGGCCAGGATGTAGGCGGCGCCGGGCGCCTCCGGCGAGACCTTGACGATGACCGTGCAACCGGCGATCAACGCAGGGCCGACCTTGCTGGAGATGGCGCCGGGCGCCGCGTTCCAGGGCACGATGGCGGCGACCACGCCGACCGGCTCGCGCACCAGCAGCGCCACCTCGCCGCCCGACTTGGGCGTGTGGCGTTCCTGGAAGGGGAAGGTCTCGGCCAGGGCGGCATAGGAGAGATAGTCGTTGCTGATGCCCGCGCAGCGCGCCTTGGTGAAGCCGTGCAGCGCGCCCGCTTCGGTGGTCCAGATGCGCGCATGCGGCTCGGCCAGCTTGTCCAGCTCCGCCGCCATGGCGCGCATGAACTGCGCACGCTCGTCGTGCGACATGCGCGGCCAGGGCCCCTGGTCAAAGGCCTTGCGCGCCGCGGCCACCGCGCGGTCCACGTCGGCTTCCTGGGCCTCGGCCACAGTGAGGAACAGCTCCTCGGTGGCGGAGTTGGTCACCTGGATCGTCCTGGTGCTGGACGGCTCCGTCCAGCGGCCGTCGATGAAGAACTTGTCCGGGTGCCGGACGGGTGTGTCTGCATGCATGCTGTCTCGTGCCTTTCGAGACTTACTCGGCCAATGCAGCCTGTGCGTGCGGCTGCGCGGCGGCGCGCGGCGCCTCGCCGTGCAGGATCCGGATGAATCCGCCCACCGCGGGCTGGCGCTCCATGTTCCTGACGAGGCGCTCGAGTTCGACCACGTTCTCGGGCGACAGCGACTTGGCGGCCAGCTGCCGGTACTTCACGGCCATCTGTTCGTCGCTCATGGGTTTCTGCCAGCTGCCGAGGAAGTTGTCGACCACCTTGCGGATCACGCGGCCGTCCTTCAACACGACCTCGACATCGGTCCCACGCGCGAACTCGCGGCCCCTCTGCTCGCGCTCCTCATCGCGCAGGCAGTCGACCCGCTTCGCGAAGGCAAGCAGGTCGGGCCGGCCCATGTTCTCTTCCACCATCTGGTCGACGAAGACATCGCCGTCGATCAGTTTCATGGCGATGCAGAAGCCCAGGTGCATCTGCGCCGCCGTGAGGCCGACGGGCTCGTAGGGCAGCCACCAGGAGTGCTTGACCGCGTCGTCGGTCATCTTCACCGTGATGCGCTCCACGTCGTCGGCCTTCAGGCCGTCCTGCATCAGTTCCTCGATCGCGTCCATGGTCGACAGGTTGGTGCCGACGCAGGCATGCCGCTTGATCGAGATGCGCATGGTTTCCCAGCGCGTGCCGAGTCCGTCGGTCAGTTCGGACAGGTCGAACTGGTCGGTGCTCTGCGTGAAGGTCGTGCAGAAGCCGCCGTACTCCTCCTCGAACACGTCGGCGATGCCGGTGAAGCCCTCGGCTGCCAGCAGCGCCGCGTACAAGCCGCTCTGCGCGGCCTTGGCCGACAGCATGCGCTTGACCATGGAGCCGAATTGCGTGGCGAGGATGCCGCCCGCCTGCGGGCCGGCAATGCCGAGGGCCTGGAAGATCTGCTCGCTGTCGAGGCCCAGCACGCGGCCCGCCGCGACGGCCGCCGGGAAGGCGCCGAACAGGCCCGGCGTGTGCCAGCCTTTGCCGAGCATCTTGTTGCCGTTCATGCAGAGGCCGACGCGCGGGCCCACTTCGAAGCCGGCGATGATGGCCGTCAACAGCGTCTCGCCGTCGACCTTGTCGGGGCCGACCAGTTCCGCGGCGGCGAACACCACGGGCAGCACCGCCGCGCAGCTGTGAATCGACGCGGGGTTGGCATCGTCCAGTTCGTAGCCCTGGATCATGGTGCCGTTGACCAGCACGGCGCTGGTGGCGGAGGCGGTCTTGCCGCCACCCCAGATGGAAGCCGAGCCACCCTTCGGCTCGAGGCGCTCGACGACGCCGGAGAGTATCTCGGTCCACTTCAGGTGGACGCCGAACAGGCCGCAGCCGAGGCCGTCGAGGATGATCGACTTGGCGCGCGCGAGCACTTCGTCGGGCACGTCCGACAGTTTCAGGTTCGCCGCGAACTCTGCGAGCTGGCGTGTATGTGAGGGCATGGGGTTAAGACTCCTTTGTTGCTGCGAATTCTGATGGCGCAAKCGGCGAGCGCCGGTGGCATTTGCTGCCCCGCAGAGTCACTTGCCGTTACCACCCCCCCGTGAGCGCTGGTTACCGTGAGCCGCAGCAAATGTGTCTTGACCCATTCCGGGGTGCGCGYCGACCATTGCCGCATCCCAAGCTCCAGCGTGAATAGCGTGTATCAGCCATGACCCTGTCCTCCCTACCCACCACTCCCGAATCGGCCGCGGCCGCGTTCCGCAAGTCGCCGGTCACTGCCCGCATGCTGATCGGCGGCGAACTCGTCGAAGGCGAAGCCGGCGGATGGATCGACTGCCTCAACCCGGCGACCGAGGACTTGATCGGCAGGGCACCGCGCGCCACCGAAGCCGACATGGAGCAGGCAGTGCGCGCGGCCGAGACCGCCCAGGTGAGCTGGGCCGAGCTGCCGGTGCAGGAGCGCTCGAACCACCTGATGCGGCTGGCGGATGCCTTCACGGCCCATGCCGACGAGCTGTTGATGCTGGAAGTGGCCGACAGCGGCAACGCCATCACGGCCATGAAGCCGGACCTGGCGAACTGCATCGAGCGGCTGCGCTACTACGCGGGACTCGGCTTCGAGCTGCAGGGCCACACCATCCCCGGCGCCTCCGACCGCATGCACATGACCCTGCGCGAACCCTACGGCGTGGTCGGCCGCATCATCGCCTTCAACCACCCCATCGCCATGGCCGTGCACGGCATGGCCTCGCCCCTGATCGCCGGCAACACGGTGGTGTTGAAGCCCTCCGAGCAGTGCCCGCTGTCGGCGCTGCGCCTCGGGGAGATCGCACGCGACGTGCTGCCGCCGGGCGTGCTGAACGTCGTGTCGGGCGACGGTGCCGCCGGCAATGCGCTGGTGCGCCAYCCGCGCGTCAAGCGCCTGTCYTTCRTCGGSTCCGWGCGSACCGGCWTGGCCATCCAGCGCTCGGCCGCCGAAGTGGCGGTGAAGTCGATCTCGCTCGAACTGGGGGGCAAGAACCCCTTCATCGTCTTCCCCGACGCATCGGTGGAGAAGGTCGCTACAGCCGCGGTGACCGGCATGAACTTCGGGCTGCAGGGCCAATCCTGCGGTTCGACCAGCCGGCTGCTGGTACACGATTCCATCTACGACGATGTTGTGAAGGCCGTGGCCGCGAAGGTGAAGGCGCTGCGCGTCGGCGACCCTTTCGACTGGAGCACGCAGATGGGCGCGTTGAACACTCGGGCGCACCTCGACCGTGTCACGCAATGCGTGGCCTCGGGCCTGGCCGAAGGCGCGCGCCTGGTCGCGGGCGGCGAGCGCCCGGCCGGCGCCGCCTTCGAAAAGGGCTACTGGCTGCAGCCGACCGTGTTCGCCGACGTGAAGCCCGACATGCGCATCGCGCGCGAGGAGATCTTCGGGCCCGTGCTGTCCATCCTGCGCTGGTCGGAGCCGGAGGAAGCGATCGCGCTGGCCAACTCGGTGGAGTACGGCCTCACGGCTGCCATCTGGACGAACGACATCACGCAGGCGCTGCGCACCGCCAAGCGCGTGCAGTCGGGCTTCGTCTGGGTGAACGGCGTGAACTCTCATGTGCGCRCCGTCCCCTTCGGCGGCTACAAGAACAGCGGCATCGGGCGCGAGCGCGGGATCGAGGAGCTCTACTCGTACACCGAGGAGAAGTCGGTCCAGGTGTTCCTGTGATTCGCCTGGCCCTCCGCCTGACCAGGCGCACAAGGAAACATCAATGTTCGATCTGAAGAAATTCTTCGCGGGCGCGGCCATGGCGTTCGTGCTGGCCGGCGGCGCCCTGGCCGCAGACCCCTTCCCCATCGCGCCGGTGAAAGTCATCGTGCCCTATGGCGCCGGCGGCATCGGCGATGTCATGGCGCGCATCGTGGGCGAGAGGGCGGGGGTCGAACTCGGACAGCCCATCGTCATCGACAACCGCTCGGGCGGCAACGGGATCATCGGCGCACAGGCCGCGTCCAAGTCGAAGGCGGACGGCTACACGCTGCTGCTCATGGCGACCGGCCACACGATCCTGCCCAGCCTGCAGCAGGTGCCCTACGACTGGACCAAGGACTTCACGCCGGTGTTCGGCATCACCGCCACGCCGCTTGTCTTCGCGGTGCGCGCCAAGTCGAACATCCGCACCGTCGCCGACTTGGTGGCGTTGGCGAAGGCGACGCCCAACGGCCTGAACTACGCCTCGGGTGGCGCCGGTTCCGTGAGCCACCTGGCAGCCGCTCGCCTGGTGCGGGAACTCAAGATCAGCGGCACCCACGTGCCCTTCCGCGGATTCAGTCCCGCGGTGCAAGCCTTGATGGGCGATCAGGTCC
>NZ_JBFUIU010000498.1:0-6761 GCF_056401695.1 Variovorax sp. P4_D9 | reverse complement strand
AGTCACAAGGGAATCTCGTTCTTCGCTTCAGGGAACTTCAGCTTAGCGAACTGACCCCGCGCCGTTGCTGGGGATGCGAACCGTCAGCTTTGACACCGAAAACAAATCGACCCCTGGCCGCGCGGGACGACCGCACCGTCGACCCCCCATGCGCAACAGCGCGGTGCTGGCGAAGCGGCTGCGGCAAGCGGGCGCATCCGTCCGTCTGGAGTTCCTGGAGGGCGTGAACCACGTGACCGTCGGCGGGCTCGCGTCGCCGCTGCGCGGGCTGGCGCCCGTGCGCAGCGAACTGACGGCGTTCGTGCGAGGGTGATGGCGCTCCTGCGCTCTCAAGCCTCCCGGGGCCGCTGCAAGTGCCACGCCGTCGCATCCTGGAACGCCCAGCCAATGCGCAACGCCATGGCTTCGTCATTGGCGCGGCACACGATTTGCAGTGACGTCGGCAACCCATCGGGCGCGACGCCATTGGGAACGGCGAGCGCGCAGAGATCCAGGTAGTTGGCGAAGCGCGTGTAGTGCGCGGGCGCCTTGCTCTGGTCCACTTCGTTCAGCGGAAGCGCGGTCGTCATCGTCGTCGGCGTGAGCAGGGCATCCACCCCGTCCATCGCCGCGGTGAACTGCTGCTTCATCGTGTCGCGCATACGCAGCGCCTCGATGTACTCACGCGAGCTGATGTTCCGACCCGCCGCGATGCGGGGACGGACGTGCGGGTCCAGCGGCGCGCTCTCGTCGTCGATCAGCGCGTGGTACAGCGCATAGCTCTCGGCTGCCATGATGCGCAGGTTGAAGGCCGCCACGTCGGCAAACACGAAGGGCAACTGCACCGGAACGATCTCGGCACCCAGGCGCTCCAGCACCGCGAGCGAGCGGTCGTATGCCGCCAGCACGTCGGTGGACGCGACCTGTGGCTCGCCTTCGGGCATGCGCGCCAGGCGCAGGCCACGCACGCCGCGCTTGAGCGTGGGCATCGGGTCCATGTAGGGCAGGCCGCGCGTGAACGGGTCCAGCGGGTCGGCGCCCTGCATGACGGTGTACAGCAAGGCCGCATCCTCCACGGAGCGCGTCATCGGGCCCGGCGTGTCCAGAGTCGGGCTCAGGGGCAGCACGCCGTGCGTGCTCACCCGGCCGATCGTGGTTTTCAGGCCGGTGATGCCGCACCACGACGCAGGCAGGCGCACCGATCCGCCGGTATCCGTGCCGATGGCCCAGGGCGTCAGCCCCGCGGCCACGGCCACGCCGGAGCCGCTGCTCGAGCCTCCGGGCGTGCGGGCACGTTGCAGGTCCCAGGGGTTCCACGGCGTCCCACGCCGCGTGTTGGTGCCCCATCCGCCCATCGCGAATTCGACCGTGTGCGTCTTGCCCAGGACGATCATGCCCTGCGCGAGCAGCCGCCGGGCGAGCGTTGCGGTGCGGGTGGCCTTGCGGTCCCTCCACACCTCGCTGCCTCCGGTGACCACCTTGCCCTCGAGTTCGATGAGGTCCTTGAGCGCGATCGGAACGCCGTGCAGCGGGCCGACCGCATGACCGGACCGGATCGCCGCCTCGGCGGAGCGAGCCGCGAGCCGCGCCTCTTCTGCGTACACCTCGTTGAAGGCATGCAGCTTGGGGTCCTGCGCCTCGATGCGCGCTAGGAAGGCGTCGACGAGCTCCACCGGCGACAGGCGCCGTTCCTGCAGCTGACGGGAGAGCTGGTGCACCGGCACCAGGGTGATGTCTTGCGTCATGGATGCCGATGCTCCTCTGCGAACGGAAATTACCTCAGAGCCCCGGCATGCGGAAGCCGATGGACTCCAGCGCGTGCAGCAGCGCCTGCTCCTGCTCGGGCGCCAGCTCGGTCAGCGGCGGGCGCACCGTCCGCCATGATGGCTTGCGACCGTAATGCGCCACCGCCGCCTTCATCGCGGGAATCATCGAATGGCGCTGGAAGACGGCGCGGGTCGCGTCAAGCGCAGCCTGCTGCGCGTCCGCATCCGGCCCTTGCCAGGTGTGGAACAGCTTGACCATGGGCGTGGGGTTCACGTTGCCGGTGGCCGTGATGCAGCCGGCGCCGCCGCCGCGCAGGGTACGCAGCAGGAAGACCTCGCTGCCCGCGAACACGTCGAAGCCCTCCGGCTGGAAGTTCTTGAGCATGGCCTCGGTGTTGCTCCAGTCGCCGGAGCTGTCCTTGATGCCGGCGATCGTGCCCGGGTAGGCCTTGAGCAGCCGCTCGATCAGGTTCAGGCTGATGGGCACCTGGGCCACCGGCGGGATGTGGTACAGGTTGATGCGCAGGCGGGCATCGCCCACGCGCTCAATGACTTCAGCGAAGTGCCGGAACAGGCCATCGTCGGACACGCCCTTGTAGTAGAAGGGCGGTAGCATCAAGACGCCGCCGACGCCTGCCGCCGTGGCGTGCCGCGTGAGTTCGACGGTGTCGGCCAGCGAGCAGCAGCCGGTGCCCGGCAGCAGGCGCGCCGCCGGAATGCCGGCACCCAGCGCCGCCTCCAGCAGGGCGCGCCGCTCCCCCACTGACAGGGAGTTCGCTTCCGAGTTGGTCCCGAAGATGGCCAGGCCGACGTCGCCGGCGACCAGCCATTGACAGTGCCGCACGAAGGCCTTCGTGTCCGGCGCCAGGTCGGTGGTGAACGGGGTGAGGACCGGCGAGTAGATGCCGGACAGCTTGTGCTTCATGCTCTTGTCCAAGGCTATGGGTTGGTTTTGTCGGTGCCGGTTCTTCAGCTGTGGCCCAGCACGGCGCGCGGCTCGTAGGGCTGCTCCAGGAGCGCAGCTTCCGCTGCGGACAGCCGTACGTCGAGCGCGGCCACCGCCTGCTCGATCTGGTAGCCCTTGCTGGCGCCGGCGATGGGGGCGGTCACGCCCTTGTGCAACAGCCAGGCATAGGCGAGGCTGGCGGGAGAGACACCCTTTTCGGCAGCCAGCGCCTGCAGCCGCTCGCGCACCTGCAGGTCGGAATCGCGCCCGTAGAACTTGCGCGTGGTGTCGTCGGCCTCTGCGCGCGCGGACTGCGCAGCTTCCCCGGCCTTGGCCTCACTCGCGAGGAAGCCGCGTGCCAGCGGACTCCAGGGCAGCAACGCCACGCCGGAGTCCTGGCAGAGCGGGATCATCTCGCGCTCCTCCTCGCGATACACGAGGTTGTAGTGGTTCTGCATGCTGGACAGGCGAGTCCAGCCGTTCTCCTTGGCCACCTGCTGTGCCTTGGCGAATTGCCAGGCCCACATGCTGCTCGCCCCGAGATAGCGCACCTTGCCCGCCTTCACGACGTCGTGCAGCGCCTCCATGGATTCTTCCAGCGGCGTGTGCGAGTCGAATCGATGGATCTGGTAGAGGTCGATGTAGTCCGTGCCCAGCCTGCTCAGCGACGCGTCCAGCGCATGGAAGATCCTCTTGCGGCTGAGGCCGTCGCGGTTGGGACGGCGGCAGAAGCTGTCGTGGTCCACGCCTTCGAAGGCCACGTCGACCGGGTTGAACACCTTGGTGGCCACGACGGCCTCCTCGCGGCGCGCGCCCGGGTAGATCTCGGCCAGCATGCGGCCGGTGACGACCTCGGACTCACCGCCGGAGTAGGCGTCCGCGGTGTCGAAGAAATTGATGCCGAGGTCCGCCGCCAGCCGGAACAAGGGCCGCGCGGCGGCCTCGTCCTGGATCCACGGCCGCCACGCGGGCGAGCCGAACGTGAGCGTGCCCAGGCAGATGCGCGACACCACCAGGCCGGTGGCGCCGAGTCGAACGTATTGCATGGAGGGGGCCCCGGACCGGGCTGGAATGGGTTACTGCGGCTCGACGCCGGCGGCCTTGAGGATGCGGCCGTATTCGGCGGAGTCCTTGCGGATCAGGTCTTCCATGTCCTTGGGCGTGCCGCCGACGGGGTCGAGGGCGATGTCGGCGAACATCTTGCCCATGTCTTCCTTCAATGCCTTGTTCAGTTCGGCATTAAGGCGGTCGACGAAGGGCTTGGGCGTGCCGGCGGGGGCGACCATGCCGATCCAGGTGATCGACTCGAAGCCGGGGAAGCCGGCTTCGGCCACCGTGGGCAGGTTGGGCAGCAAGGGCGAGCGCTTGGCGCTGGTGATGGCCAGGGCGCGCAGCTGCTGCTTGGGGTCGCGGGCATACGGCAGCGCCGTGGGCGAGGTCTCGAACATCGTCTGGATCTGACCGCCCAGCAGGTCGTTCAACGCCGGGGCGCCGCCCTTGTAGGGGACGTGCAGCACGTCGACCTCGGCGGCCGCCGTGAACTGGCGGGCCGAGATGTCCTGGCCCGTGCCGATGCCGGCGCTGCCCATCGTGACCTTGCCCGGCTGGGCTTTCGCTGCGGCGACCAGCTCCTGCACGCTCTTCACTGGCAGCGACGGGTGCACCAGCAGGATGTTGGGCTGGTTTACCAGCCGGATCACCGGCGTGAAGTCCTTCAGCGTGTCGAAGCCGGTGCGCTTGTACAGGAACCGGTTGGCCGCCAGCACGCCGGAGCTGGTGACGAACAGGGTCTGGCCATCGGCCGGCGACTTGGCGGCGATTTCGGCGCCGATGTTGCCGGAAGCGCCGGCGCGGTTGTCCACCACCACCGGCTGGCCCAGCACGTCGCCTAGGCGCTTGCCCACGGCGCGCGCCACCATGTCGACACTGCCGCCGGCCGGGAAGGGCACGATCAGCTTGATGGGGCCGGACGGCCAGGTCTGCGCGGACACGCTGCCGGCGGCCAGGAGGGCCAGCGCGAGGAGATTGCGACGCATGCGGATGAAGGTCATGGGAGGGTACTTGTCTTCAGTCTGGGCAAGAGGGGTGGCGGCCCGGTTCAGGCCTTCTGCTTCTGCTTGTGCTTTTCGATGGCGTCCAGGATCACCTTGGTGGAACCCATGATGTCCGGGTACTTCTCGCCCGCGTCGATGCGGGCCAGCGTGCGCCTTTCGTCCTTCATCATCTGCAGCGCGCGGTTCGCCGATTCGACGATGTCGGCCGCAGGCAGGACGAGGATGCCGTTCTCGTCGGCCAGGATCGCGTCGCCCGGGTTCACGCCGACGCCGCCGCAGCTGACCGGGCCGCAGAACTCGCCGCCCAGGCCCAGGGTCTTCACCGTGACGGCGGAAGTCCCGCGCGACCACGCTGGCACGCCGTACTGGCGCAGCTCGCCCAGGTCGGTGACGAGGCCGTCGACGATGATGCCGGCCACCCCCGCGGCACGGGCCGCGTAGGCGACCGCGCCGCCGATGGTGGCGATGGAACGGTCGCCGCAGCGGTCAATGACCAGCACGTCGCCTGGGCGGGCCTGCCCCACGGCGTAATGGACCATGGCCCCGTCCATGCCGGGCGCGCACACGGTCACGGCAGTGCCGGCGATGCGCCGGTCCTGGAAGTGGGCCTTGATGTCCGGGCTCACGAAGCCGGTGTAGCGGAAGTGGCCGATCACGGCGGGCTCCGCCTGTACCAGGAGGTCGAGGAGCTCGCGGTCGACGGGTTTCGGAAGGGGATTCAGGACGTACATCGTTGCGTGGATGATGGTGTGAGCGCAATTTATCGATGAATGCGCCCCCTGAAAAACGAGTTATTTGGACGGTACTTGATAGAATTTTTGGATCATGCGGATTACCCTGAGACAAATCGAAGCCTTCTACTGGACGGCGAAGCTCGGCAGCATCCACGCTGCGGCGGATCACCTGAACTTCAGCCAGCCGGCCGTCTCCGCCCGCATCAAGGAGCTGGAAGGCGCGCTGAACTTGGAGCTTTTCACGCGCAACAAGCAGCGGGTGCAGCTCACGCCGGAAGGCCGCCATGCCGTGGCCCACGCGGAACGCGTGCTGAGCGCGGGACAGGAGTTCGAGCGGATCGGGCGCGCGGGACCGGCCCTCGAGGGCGTGCTGCGCCTCGGCTCGGACGAATCGACGGCCATGGTGGCCCTGTCCGAGATCCTGAGCCGCGTGAAGCGCCGCCACCCCAAGCTCATCGTGGAGTTGACCATCGACGTCGGCGCGGTGCTGAAGGAGAAACTGCGCAAGCGCGAAATCGACATCGCCTTGCACACCAACGCTGCGGCGGTGTCGCATGTGATCGACGAGTTGCTGGGATGGGTCGAGTTCCAGTGGGTTGCCTCGCGCGACATGGATCTCCTGGACGCCGACTTCACCCCGGCGATCGCGACCAAGCTGCCGATCGTCACCAACCCGCCGCCTTCGACGCTGAACGCCACTGTCCAGAGATGGCTGCGCAGCGGCGGATTCGACTTCGACGGCGTGAACTCGTCGAACTCCTTGCAACTGATGGTGCGGCTCGTGCGCGCGGGACACGCCATCGCCGTCCTGCCGATGCCGGTCGTGCGCGAACAACTGGCCAACGGCGAACTACGTTGCCTGCCGGCGCGCCCGGCGATCCCACCCGCCGCGTACTACGCGTCGTACGTGCAGGACGACGCGGTGCGGGGCACACCGGTCGTGGTGGAGATCGCCAGGACCGTGCTGGAGGGGGAGCGCTTCTTCACGCGCGTGCCGGAGGCAGTGGAGCTCGCAAGGGTGGCTTGACGGGTGAGACCTGCAGCCCCCCAGAGGCTGAGAAGCTTTCGCTTCCCGGCTGGTGAATGACAGAGCGTGGTCCACAGCGCGTGGATGACACGCGCAGCAGTTGGCTGGAAGTGGAGATTCGCAGCGCGTGCCGTCCCTTCCAAAAGTGACGGCAAAAGTGAGACTGCCCGTGGTCTGAAGAGCCTTGTGCGCGGCCAAGCCGCAACCAAGCAAGGGGTTGGTCCAGTCGGAAAGTAAGAGTGAAACCGCTGTTCC
>NZ_JBFUIU010000497.1:0-6767 GCF_056401695.1 Variovorax sp. P4_D9 | reverse complement strand
GCATGAGCACGGCAGGTAGCATGCCGAGCGCCTGGCGGCGAGTGAATGCGGGCGTGGGCATGGTGGGCGGATCTCCGGCCATCGACGGCATCAGGCGCTGCGCACCGGCCACCAGAGCGTCGCATGCAGGCCCTGGCCGTCCTCGCGCGCCCTGAGCTCGAGATCGCCCTGGTGTCGCTGCGCAATCGACCGCGCGATCGCCAGTCCCAGGCCCGATCCGCCTTTTCTCGCCCGCGCGCCCCGCACGAATCGCCGGCCCAGCGCCGCGCATTCCTCCTCGCTCAGGCCCGGCCCGTTGTCCTCGACGGTGATCCGCCAGCCGCGCTCCTCCTTGCCGGCGAAGAGAGTGATGGTGCCGTGGGCCGGCGTGTAGGCGATGGCATTGACCACGAGGTTGCCCAGCGCCTCGCGCAGCAGGCCCGCATCGGCAACCGCCTGCAGCGTCATGGCCGGAGGGTGGATGCCGAGATCGATATGCTTGGCGCGCGCGAGGGGAAGCAGGTCGACCGCGACATCGCGCAGCAAGGCCGCCAAGTCGACTTCGGCGAAGGCCAGCGACACGGTGTCGCTGCGCCCCAGGGCGAGCAGCTGCTGGGTGCTGCGCGTGACGCGGCCGATCTCGGTGCCGAGGGCCTCGAGGGCGGCGCCGACCTTGGCCGGATCCTGTTCACGCCGGGCATAGTCGACCTGCATCTGGAGCGTGGTCAGGTGGGTGYGAAGCTGGTGCGACGCGTCGTCGAGGAACTGGCGCTGCTGGGCCACCAGGTCCTGGGTCCGGGACATCTGCTGGTTGACGGCGGCCACTAGCGGCCGGATGTCGGCCGGAAGATCGGCTTCGTCGATCCGGGTCAGGTCGTCGGCCTTGCGCGTCTGCACCTCGCGGGCCAGCCGGGTCAGCGGCCGCAGCGCGGCCGCCAGGGCCACCGCCGTGCTGAACAGGAGCAGCCCCAGCACCAGTCCGTCGCGCAGCGCCGCGCGGCGAACGAAGCGCGACGTGAACTCCTGCCGCGAGCGCGTGCTCTCGCCGACCTGGATCAGCACGCTGCGCCCCTGGCTTCCGGCCGGTGCGCGATCGAGGTCGCGGCGGTAGGCGGCAAAGCGGACCGATTCGCCGAAGTAGCTGGCGTCGTAGAACACCGGAACCCCGGGCACCAGGGCGGCCTGCGGTTCGGGCAGGTCGGCGCTGCCCAGTTCGACCAGGCCGTCGGAGGTCGCGACGCGGAAGTAGACTTGGCCGCTGGCGGTCAGCTCGAAGAATTCGAACAGGGTGTACGGCAGTTCGACGGCCAGCCCGCCCGAGGCCGTCGAGATGTTGGCGTCGATCGACTTCAATGCACCGAGCACCGACCGGTCATAGGCCGCATTGGCGGCCTCGAGCGCGTCGTGCCGCGTAATCCAGAGCTCGACGCCGGTCACCAGCAGCAGCAGCGGAAGCAGCAGGAGCGCCAGGCGCTGCCGCAAGCTCGCACGCCGGACCCAGTCCACGGCAGCGCCGGCAGGACGCAGCAGGGCGATCAATCAGCCGGCCTCCAGCGCATAGCCAAGTCCGCGCAGGGTCGTGATGCGGACGCCGCTTCCGTCGAGCCGCTTGCGCAGGCGGTGCACGAACACCTCCACCGCCTCGGGATGCACGTTGTCGTCGTCCGAGAACACGCGGTCGAGGATCTGCTGCTTGGACAAGGGCTCGCCGCTGCGCTGGGCCAGCACGCGCAGCACGGACAGTTCGCGCGGCGACAGCGCGAGAGGTTCGCCGTCGAGCAGGAACTGCCGGCGCGTTCCGTCGTAGACCAGCGGTCCGCAGGCGATCCGGGGATGCTCGACGCCGCGGGCCCGCCGCACCAGCGCATGCAGGCGGGCCTCGAGTTCGGCCAGCGCGAAAGGCTTGGCGAGAAAGTCGTCGGCGCCGGCGTTCAGCAGGTCGACGCGCTCGCTCAGCGAGTCGCGCGCCGTGAGGATCAGCGTCGGCAGCCGCTGGTCCCGCTCGCGCAAGCGCTGCAGCACCTCGTGGCCGTCGAGGCCGGGCAGCCCCAGGTCGAGCACCAGCGCGTCATGGTCGTTGGCTTGCAGGGCGCGGTCGGCAAGGCGGCCATCGTCGACCCACTCGACCTGGATGCCGGAATGCTCGAGCGCCTTGCAGAGCCAGGTGCCCAGCGTGTGTTCGTCTTCGGCCAGCAGGATGCGCATCGCCCGATGGTAGAGCGATGGGCGTCAGTCGGGCTTGATGTTGGCCCGCGCGATCACCGTCTTCCAGCGCGCCTGCTCCGCCGCGATGAACTGGGCGAACTGCTCCGGGGTGCCGCCGATGGCCTCGGCGGCATCGCCGCGCAGCCGTTCCATGGCGGCCGGAGAGCGCACCGCCTTCATGGTCTCGGCCGACAGCTTCGCGACGTTGGCGGGAGCCATGCTGGCAGGCGCGAGCATGCCGTACCACTGGGTCATCTCGAAGCCGGGGTAGCCCTGTTCGGCGACCGTCGGAACCTCCGGCAACTGCGGCAGGCGCTTGGCCGAGCCGGTGGCGATGCAGCGCAACTTGCCCGACTTGATGAAGGGGATGATGGCCGCCGCCCCGATGGCCGAGGCGTCGAGCCGGCCCGACAGCAGGTCGGTCAGCATCGGCCCGGTGCCGCGGTAGGGCACGTGCAGCATGAAGATCCCCGAGCTGACCTTGAGGTACTCGAAGGCCAGGTGGCCGGCGCTCCCGTTGCCGGCCGAGCCATAGCTCAGCTTGCCGGGCTTCGATTTCGCGTAGGCGATGAACTCGGTGAGGTTTTTCGCCGGCACGTCCGGATGGACCACGTAGAGGCTTGGCACCTTGGCCAACAGGCTGACCGGCTTGAAGTCCTTGTTGGCGTCGTAGGGCAGCTTGTCGAAGATGTAGGGGTTGACGGCCAGCGTGCCGATGTGGCCGAGGATGATCGTGTGCTGGTCGTCGCTGCGCGCCACCTCGGCCATCGCGATGTTGCCGGCGGCGCCGGGCTTGTTGTCCACGTAGACGCTCTGGCCCAGCGTGTTGGAGAGCTCGGCCGCTGTCGACCGGGCGACGATCTCCGAGCTGCCGCCGGGCGCGAAGGGCACCACGAAGCGCACCGACTTGCTCGGCCAGCCGCCCTGGGCCGACGCCAAGCCGGGCAGCAGCCCGGCGAGGCCGAGGGCGCCGCCGGCCTGGAGGATGCGGCGGCGGGCGAGGGGGGCGGTCGCTGCGAGTTCGAAGCGGGTGTCTGCTTTCATGGTGTCTCCATCGATCTGTTCAAGGTCCGCGATGTTGCCCCGGCGAAGCTTTCGGAATGCTGTCAGTTCCGATCGCGCTCTGTCAGACCGTCGCGCCGAAGATCGATCCCACCGATGCGGTCAGGCCCATCGCGAGCACGCCCCAGAAGGTGACGCGCCAGGCGCCGAGCGGCACGTTCGCACCGCCGGCCCGTGCGGCGACGGCACCCAGCAAGCCAAGGAATGCGATCGACATGCCGGCGACCCAGGGGATCACGGAGGCGCCGGTGGCCACGGCCGCGACCGCCAGCGGGAGCGCGGCACCGACCGTGAAGCTGGCGGCGGAAGCCAGTGCCGCCTGCACCGGTCGCGCGCTCGTCTTGTCGGAGATGCCGAGCTCGTCGCGCGCATGGGCGCCGAGGGCATCGTGCGCCATCAGCTGTTCGGCCACTTGCTGTGCCAGCCCGTACGAGAGGCCTCGCCCGACGTAGATGGCCGTCAGCTCGCGGCGTTCGGCGACCGGGTCTTCCTTGAGCTCGGCGCGCTCGCGCGACAGGTCGGCGCGCTCGGTGTCGGCCTGCGAATGGACCGAGACGTACTCGCCGGCGGCCATGGACATCGCCCCGGCCACCAGCCCGGCAACGCCGGTGACCACGATGCTGGCATGGTCCGCCTGGGCCGCGGCCACGCCGACGATCAGGCTTGCCGTGGAAACGATGCCGTCGTTGGCGCCGAGTACGGCGGCGCGAAGCCAGCCGATGCGGCTGTTGCGATGGCGCTCGAGGTGGTGTGCCCACGGGCCTTTCATGAGGCGCAGCCGGTCGGTTCGGCCCGCTTCGCGGGCGCTTCCATGGCGGATGGGAAAGGAGCCTTCTCGGTCGTCATCGCTGTCTCCGCAAGGGCTCGGCCAGGACATCGGCCGACCGCCCACCCGTGCATCATGCCCTGCGGAAGGCCCGCGTCGACGCCGGTCGCGTGCATTCCGACTGAGCCTGATCAATCGGAATCGCGCGGGATGTCGCTAGGCTGCTGGAGCGTCCTCCACACCGCGCATCGCGTGGGTGATGGGCCGCGGAGGTTTACGATCCATGTCCCGCGCCAAACCGCACATCCTCGAGCTGCGCGAGCTCGAATCGGCCGACTTCTCGCTGGTGCTCGGCGGGCCCTTGTTCCAGCTCTGGCGACGCTCGCGCCTGTCGGACCACGAGGGGAATCTGCCGCACCGCCGGGCGATCGCGTTGGTCTTGCTCGCCTGGCTTCCGCTGTTCCTGCTCTCCATCGCCGAAGGCCGCGCCTGGGGCCGGAGCGTCGACCTGGTGTTCCTCAGAGATCTCGAGCTGAATGCGCGCCTGCTGGTCACGCTGCCGCTGCTGATCCTGGCCGAGCTGGTCGTTCACCGGCGCATGCGGCTGGTGGTCAGGCAGTTCCTGGAGGACGGTCTGATTCCGGACGCGTCGCGGACCCAGTTCGACCTCGCCATCGCGTCGGCGCAGCGCTTTCGGAACTCGGTCTGGGCCGAGCTGCTTCTGGTGATCCTGGTGTATGCCATCGGGGTTTTCGTCGTCTGGCGCACGCGACTGACGCTGGACGTCTCGAGCTGGTATGGCGTCGTCGTGGAAGGCCAGCTGAAGCTGTCGCTGGCCGGCTGGTGGCTGGCCTGCGTGAGCCTGCCGCTGTTCCAATTCCTGCTGCTGCGCTGGTACTGGCGGCTGTTCATCTGGTCACGCTTCCTTTGGCATGTCTCGCGCATCGAGTTGCGCCTGATCCCGACGCACCCCGACCGCTGCGGTGGACTCGGCTTTCTTGCGCTGGTGCGGGTCGCCTTCGCACCCTTCCTCTTCGCGCAGGGCGTCCTGCTGGCCGGCATGATCGCCGATCGCATCTTCTTCGGCGGTGCCAAGCTGCTCGAGTTCGAGTTCGAGATCGCCGGGGTGGTGGCCCTGATGGTGTGCCTGATCCTCGGGCCCCTGTGCTTTTTCAGCCCTCAGCTCGAAGCGGCCGAGAACAGGGGCCGCCGCGAGTACGGCACGCTGGCGCAACGCTATGCGCGCGAGTTCCACCAGAAGTGGCTGCGCGGCGGCGCCCGGCCCGACGAAGCGCTGCTCGGCAGCCAGGATGTCCAGTCGCTGGCCGACATGGGCAACAGTTTCGCCGTCGTCGAGGACATGCGCTGGGCGCCGTTCACCTTGAAGACCGTGCTGCATCTGGCCGTCACGATCCTGCTGCCCGTGCTGCCGCTCACGCTCACGATGTTCTCGGCGCAGGAGCTGCTCGACCGGCTGGTGAAGGTGCTGCTGTGAGACATCCTGGGTCCGGTCGGGACCG
The DNA here is from genome assembly GCF_056401695.1 of Variovorax sp. P4_D9. Lineage (NCBI taxonomy): Bacteria > Pseudomonadati > Pseudomonadota > Betaproteobacteria > Burkholderiales > Comamonadaceae > Variovorax > Variovorax sp. P4_D9. The sequence goes on along the minus strand of NZ_JBFUIU010000497.1, from coordinate 1,235 downwards.
GGCGCCCACTCACTCGGGCAGCAGGCCGATCTCCAGGGCGACCTGCCCGAGCCGCTTGTGCTCGTCGAGCAGGAACATCTCGAACTGCCTCGGCGAGCCGCCCGGCGCCGCGATCGGGCCGATCGCGAACATCTTCTCGGCGATCGCGGGCTGGGCCAGCAGCTTGTTGATCTCGGCGTTCAGCCGCAGCACGATCGGCTGCGGCGTGCCGGCCGGCGCCACGATCGCCATCCAGCCCGTCATCTCGACGCCGGGCAGGAATTCGGCCAGCGCCGGCACCTGCTCCCATCCCGCGACCCGCTTGGCCGACGTGACCGCGAGCACCCGCAGGCGCCCCTGGCGCGCCAGCTGAGAACTCGACGCGAGATCTGCGACCACGGCGTCGGCATGGCCGCCCAGGATGTCCTGCAAGGCGACGCCGACCGAGCTGTAGGACACCAGGTTGGCTTGCGCCTTGCTCCGCGCGTTGACCGCCCGGGCGATCATGCCGCCGAAGGTGCGCGGCCCTTCGTTGGCGATCGACAGCTTGCCGGGTTCGCGGGCGCTGCGTCCCACGAGGTCCTGGAACGAGACGATCGGCGACTCATCCCTGACCAGCAGCGCGAACGGGCTGTTGGCGACGAAGGCCACCGGCGCGAAGTCCTTGACCGGGTCGTAGGGCAGGGTCTTGAATAGGTAGCTGTTGGTGACCAGCGCCGCCGTGGTCGCGAAATAGAGCGTGTAGCCGTCCGCAGGCGCGCGGGCCACGGCTTGGGCGCCGATCACGTTCTGGCCGCCCGGCTTGTTGTCGATCACGAAGGGCTGGCCGATGGCTTGCGCGAGGCCGTCGCTGAGCAGCCGTGCCACGTTGTCCGGGCCCGAGCCCGCCGGTTGGGAGAGCACCACTTTGATCGGCTTGTCAGGCCATTTGTCCTGCGCGGACGCCAGGCCGGCACGCCCGAGGGCGGCCGCCATCAACGCCATCTGAAAGTCTCTTCTGTTCATCTTCTCGTCTCCGTTGTCGGCGAATGGGCTTCAGTTCAGGCGGGCAGCCAGCGACTCGATCAGGCCGCCGAGCTGGTTCGYGTCGGCCGCCACGCCATATACATAGCGGTCGGGCCGCACCAGTGCTGCCGTGCAGGCATGGCGGTGGAACCAGGCCGCCGCCACGCCCTCGGCCTCGGGCAGCGCGTCGCCCAGCTGCAGCACGGCGAGACCGGGGATCGCGGCGCCGCGCGGATCGACCGGGCCCGGGT
>NZ_JBFUIU010000496.1:0-6779 GCF_056401695.1 Variovorax sp. P4_D9 | reverse complement strand
GGATGAGCGACGGCGGCGCCATCACGGCATCGGCGAGCACGTAGGCGCCGCGGCGCACGCCTTCGACGCTCGCATAACGGCTGCGGTCGAGGGTGGGGACGTCCTGCCGCGTCAGCGCCAGCAGCACCGGCCGGTCGCGCGTTTCGAGCGCCACCTTCCAGGCGACGGCCGTTTCGTTGGCATCGCCCGGGCGGATCAGCGTCAGGCGCGGAATGGCGCGCAGGTTGGCGAGTTGCTCGACGGGCTGGTGCGTCGGCCCGTCCTCGCCGAGGGCGAGGCTGTCGTGCGTGAACACGTGGACGACGTGCAGGCCCATCAGCGCCGCCAGGCGAATCGGCGGTCGCACGTAGTCAGAGAAGATCAGGAAGGTCGACCCGTAGGCGATGAAGCCGCCGTGTGCCGCCAGGCCGTTGACGATCGCCCCCATCGCGTGCTCGCGGACGCCGAAGTGAATGTTGCGCCCGGCATGGCTCCAGCCGCCGCCGTCGGAGCCTTCGCTGTCCTCGCCCGCGGCGAACGGCGGGTTGAAGTCGCCCTCGCCCTTGAGCGCAGTGTGCGTCGACGGATCGAGGTCGGCCGATCCGCCCGACAGCGCCGGCAGCCTTGGCGCGATCGCGTTCATCACCTTGCCGCCGGCGACGCGGGTCGCCATGCCCTTGGGATCGGCGGCGAAGACCGGAACGTCGGCGTCCCAACCGTCCGGCAGATCCTCGCGCAGCCGCCCCTGCAACTCACGCGCGAGATCCGGAAAGGCTTGCGCATAGGCTCCCATGCGCTCGTTCCAGCCGTCCTCGGCGTTCTCGCCGCGCCCCAGCGCCTCGCGGAAATGGGCGAGCGCTGGCTCGGGAACGAGGAATGTCGGCTCGACCGGCCAGCCTAGCGTTTCCTTCGTCTTCTTCACGTCGGCGACGCCGAGCGGCGAGCCGTGCGCCTTGAAGGTGTCCTGCTCGGGCGAGCCGAAGCCGAGGTGGGTCCGAACGAGGATCAGCGACGGTCGCGCCGTGTCGACGCAGGCGGCGGAGAGCGCGGCGTCGATCGCGTGCAGGTCGTTGCCGTCGTCGACGTTGATCGTCTGCCAGCCGTAGGCCTCGAAGCGCTTGGCGCGATCCTCGGAGAACGTCATGTCGGTGCTGGCAGAAAGCGTCACCGCGTTGTTGTCGTAGAGGCAGATGAGTTTGCCGAGCTTCAGGTGGCCGGCCAGCGACGCCGCTTCGGAGGCGACGCCTTCCATCAGGTCGCCGTCGCTGGCGATCACCCAGGTGCGGTGGTCGACGACGCGATGGCCGTCGCGGTTGTAGCGCGCCGCCAGCTGCGCCTCGGCGATGGCCATGCCGACAGAGTTGGCGAAGCCCTGGCCGAGCGGCCCGGTCGTCACTTCGACCCCCGCCGTGTGGCCGCGCTCCGGGTGGCCAGGCGCCTTGCTGCCCCATTGGCGAAAGCGCTTGATGTCGTCGAGCGAAAGGTCGTAGCCGGTCGCGTACAGCAGGCTGTAGAGCAGTGCCGACCCGTGGCCGGCCGAGAGCACGAAGCGATCGCGGTCGGGCCAAAGCGGATGCGAGGGATGGTGCTTCATGAAGCGCGTCCATAGCACATAGGCCATCGGCGCGGCGCCGAGCGGCAGCCCCGGATGGCCGCTGTTGGCCTGCTGCACCATGTCGACCGACAGGAAGCGGAGTGTGTCGATGCATTGCCGATCTAGCGTGTCTGTCATGGGAAGGTCCTCGATTCGTTCAGGCGGCGCGTGTTGCCTGCCATCTCAATTCTTGTCTTTCTGGCCGGATGCCGTGGCGCTCGACCGACGACGCGGTACCCGGTGATCGAGAGTTCGCCGATGTAGCGCGCGAGCGTCTGGTTGTCGAGCATCTGCCGAGTGATATGTCGATCCACAGGCTCTGACCGAGGGCCTGCAGCCGTTGCGTGTTGGCGTTCATGATCTGTCCTGGAAGGCGCCGAGCCGGGACGAAAGGTCGAGGTCGAGCAGGTCGCCGACGCTGTCGACGCTGAGGTCGGCGGCGGGGTAGCGGGTGATGTTGGCCGGGTCGCGCGCGTATTGGCCCTGGCGGACGAAGACGGTGACGAGCCGTTCGCGCAGGGTATCCTTCATCGCCGTCAGGACGCGCTGCTTGTCATCGACCATCACGTAGCAGCGCGCCGGGTAGCAGCGCTGCACGGTATCGAGCATCTGCTCCTTGTGGACGTAGATCAGGACGCGCCCCTCGACGGCGTCCCACAGGCCCGAGCGCTGCACCTTGCGCGGCTGAAAGACGACGTCGCCGTCGGAGAGGATGACCGGCTGGCCGAGCCGGCCGAGGCGCAAGACGACGTCGAGCGCACCGGGATAGAGCCGGTCGGCGAACGGGTAGTCGATGAGGAAGGTCGACAACGACAGCAGCCGGTGGGCATCGTCGTCGTTGGCCTCGACGTCGGCACGGTAACGCTGCAGGGCGCCGAGGTAGTCGGCATAGCCCAGTTCGCTGCGCAGCGCTTCGAAGACCGCCCAGTAGCGGTCCGAGCTGGCGATGCCGAATTCGCGCTCGAGATGCCCGCGCAGGTCGGCAATGATCCTGTCATTGTCGAGCAGGGTGTTGTCGACGTCGAGCAGGAAGACGAGTTCAGTGTTCATGACTTGGCTCGCGTGGATGGTTCCGTGTCCGGCGCCAGGTTGTGCCAACCGCCGTCGCCGGCGATGAGCGCATCGGCGGCCGCCGGGCCCCAGCTACCGGGGGTGTAGGGGAGACACCGCGGAGGGTCGAAAAGAACGGGGTCGACCACCGACCAGGCCGCCTCGACCGCGTCCTGGCTCGTGAACAGCGACCCGTCGCCCGCCATCGCGTCGCCGAGCAGCCGCTCGTAGGTCTGTTCCCCGCCGCCGAAGTCTTCGTACAGATAGAGCTCGCGCTGCCCGCCGACGAAGCCCTTGCCCGGCCGCTTGATGCGGGCGGCGAGGGCGACGGCCGAGACCGGCTGCAGCTTAAAGCGGACATGGTTGGCACTGCTCGCGTCGGTCGGCGAATCGACGAACAGACGCTGCGGCGGCGCCTTCATGCGAACGAGCACCTCGGCGGCCGTCGTCGGCAGGCACTTGCCGGCCTGCAGATACCACGGCACGCCGGCCCCGCGCCACGAGTCGATGAACAGGCGAATGCGCCGGCCGCACAGCGCTGCCGAGCGTCGCCTTCAGGCGCTGGAAGGTCTCGGGCTGCTTGTAGTCGCCGCTGAAGTAGCGCAGCAGCGAGAGCAGCTGTTCGAAGGCCGCCGCATCGTCGATGCCGCCTTCGTGCTCGAGACTGTCGCGCACGCGCGTACATCTGCTCGCTGTCGAGGTTCGTCGAGGCGACGCCGATCACCGGCACCGTCAGCGCCTTCCTCTTCAGCATTTCATAGAGCGCCGGGAAAGTCTTCTTGTTCGCGAGGTCGCCGGTGAAGCCGAAGACGATGGGCGCATCCGACGGCAGCTCGGCGCTGCCGCGGCGCGCCGCCGCCGGCGCGCTCATGTCGCGCCTCCGGCCTTCTTCTCGACGTGGCCGCCGAACTCGTGGCGCATCGCCGAGAGCACCTGGTTGGCGAACTCGGCTTCGCCACGCGAGGCGAAGCGCTCGTAGAGGGCGGCGCTCAGCACGTGCGTCGGCACCGCTTCGTCGATCGCCGCCTCGATCGTCCAGCGGCCTTCACCCGAATCGGAGACGCGGCCGCCGTAGGCAGTGAGCTGCGCGTCCTCATGCAGCGCGTTCGCCGTCAGGTCGAGGAGCCACGAGCCGATGACGCTGCCGCGGCGCCAGACCTCGGCGATCTCGGGCAGGTTCATCTCGTACCGGTAGAACTCGGGATGGCGCAGCGGCGTCGTCTCGGCGTCGACCGCGTGCTCGAGCTTGCCGGCGTTGGCGTTCTTCAGGATGTTGAGGCCTTCGGCATACGCTGCCATGAGCCCGTACTCGATGCCGTTGTGCACCATCTTGACGAAGTGGCCGGCGCCATGTGGCCCGCAATGCAGAAAGCCCTGTTCTGCGCTCGCCGGCTCGCCGATGCGGCCGCGCGTTCGCGGCGCGGCTTCGACACCGGGCGCGAGCGCCGCGAAAATCGGCGTCAGGCGCTCGACGACCTCGGCCTCGCCGCCGATCATCAGGCAGTAGCCGCGATCGAGGCCGGCGAGGCCGCCGCTGGTGCCGACGTCGATGTAGTGATGGCCTGACGCGCTCAGCGCCCGGGCGCGTCGGATGTCGTCGCGGTAGTACGAATTGCCGCCGTCGATGACGACGTCGCCTGTGTCAAGATGAGGCATCAACTGCTCGAGCTCCTGATCGACGATCGCCGCCGGCACCATCAACCAGATCGCGCGCGGCCGCGCCGTCTTCGCCGCCAGCTCGGCGAGCGACGCCGCGCCGGTGGCGCCTTCCTTTTGCAGCGCCGCGACGGCGGCCGGCTGCATGTCGTGGACGACGCACTCATGGCCCTTGGCGGTCAGGCGCCGTACCATGCCGGCGCCCATGCGTCCCAAGCCGATCATCGCGAGCTGCATCGCTGTTCTCCTTGTCGTTCGAAGGGTCAGGCCGGCGCGGGTCGCAGGCCATGAGCGACTTCGACCTCGACCATCGAAGTCCCACCATCATCGACCAAGCCGATCCATACAGACTCGCGTGGCCTCGTCGGCACCTACCGCTCGACATGAGATCTCGTAGCTCGACGAGCGGATGCGATATCTCATCTCGAACCCCGGCATTCCTTCGGTAGGAGCGGGCGCAGGCGAAGTTGGTTCCCACGCCGCTCGAGCCCGAGCAGCGACTCGCGACGAGCAACTGGTACATCCAGCCAGCCGAGCCGGCATACCAGGCCCAGCAACCGGGGCCCGCGTGCTGGCGCGAGGCATAGACGTCGTCGGCGACAATGTAGGGCTCGACTTTGTAGATCGCGATCGGCCCCGTTCGCGCCATGGTGGATGGGCACGAGCAGGCCGAACAGCTGATATGGCTTGATCCTGTCAAGAGCGCGAGCCGATCTCTCCGGGTGCCGGATTGCAGGATCTTTCGCGAATGCCGGATAGGGAACGCGGCGGAGCCGGGTGCGTGAGCGACGGTTGATCATGCTGATATGCGTGGATTGGCTACCGACAGTTCATGTATTCGTCGCGGGGCTGCCTGCTTTCTAGGATCTGCGATTGGTCACTTGCGTGGCTGCGCAATAGCCSTYGCGAGGATTCCCCTGTGGCCGTGGCTGCGCCGCGTTCCCGATCCGGCCTCAAACAGGTTGTTCGATAGGCGCCTCCTTGGTGTGATGTGTGCCATGTCATCGCGGGTTCACGTTGAGGCRGCCGGGGRCGGYGTCACCTCGCACGCGATGGCCCACACGAARCCSGAGAGTTCRCGCGCGATRGCCACGACGATCTTGTTGTGYGGCACGTGCCGCGCGGCCAGCCGCTTGAAGCGTGCGCACAGCCGCAACTGCGCCGTCCAGGCGATGTCGGTCACCGCCTTGGGCAGGTCCGACTGGCGCTTGGCGATGTCTGCGCTGACTCGAGCCGGATAGCGGTACAGGTGTGCCACCTCCACCAGCATGCGCCGCGCCGCCGAGTTRCCRGCCTTGGTGATGGCGCCCTGACGGCGCCGCTKGCCRCTGGAGTYCTCGCTGGGCACCAGGCCCAGGTAGGCCATCAACTGGCGCGGGTTGGCGAAGCGATGGAAGTCCTGGATCTCGGCCACCAGCGTGACCGCGGCGATGAGCTGCACACCGCGCAGCGCCTGCAGAGCGGCCACCACCGGCGCCAGCGACCAACCCGCCAGCGCGTCGCGCAGCGACTGCTCCAGGCGYGCGATGCGCGCCCCCGACTCGCTCACCGCGTGCAGGTACTCCTGGAAGGCGATCTGCTGCGCGGCGTGCGGCAGCRCCAGGCYGGCCAGCCAGCGCAGATGCGCCGCCGTCCAGGCGGTCCTGCCCGCGTACGCCACGCCATTGCGCAACAGCAGCGCCTTCAGGCGGTGGCGTGCGTTGCGCTGCTCGCGCACGGCGTCCTCGCGGGCGCGCACCAGGTCGCGCAGCGCCTCGTCCACGGCGTCCGGCACGCGCACGGCACTGAGCTCGCCCGCACGCGCCAGGCGCGCGAGCATCAACGCATCGCGCCGGTCAGTCTTCACCCGGTCGCCCGAGCGCTTGGGGATGGACGAGGGCGCAACCACCTCACAGTGGTAGCCCAGTGCGGCGAGGTGGCGCTGCAGCACGAAGCCGCACGGGCCCGCTTCGTAGACCACATGCACGCAATGGCCCTGGCTGACCAGGCGGCGCAGGGCCTTGCTGACGGCATTGACGCCRCCGGCTACGGCGCCCAGATGGCGTACTTCACCGTCACGCCCGGCCTCGGCCAGGGCGATGTCGATGCTGTCCTTGTGGACGTCCAGGCCCGCGTACACAGTGGCCGCGGTGGTGGTAGATTGACTCATGGYCCGTCTCCTTGCTCGTTGACACGCTGYCCGCCCTTCGGGGTGCAGCGTTGTGGCTCGGCGCACCCACGGTGCGCAAYCCACGGTAGTCCCGGAGACGGGCCGCTTCAACGGCTCAAGCCATTCTGTCTAGGAGCCCGTCGGACTTGAGCCGCGGGGATCTGTTCGTTTGACCGCGCGGCGTCGATTGCTACGGCGCGAGGCGGAGTTGCCTTCCTCGAGGGGCCTGAGCGCCCCGCGAGTCGGGTCGTGGGGAGCATCTGCCTCCCTCTTTATGCGGCCCGCAGCACATGCAGCCGCTTGATATTCCAAGCCATCGTCACCAGCGACCATTCGCCGCGCGCCTTGTCC
>NZ_JBFUIU010000495.1:0-6785 GCF_056401695.1 Variovorax sp. P4_D9 | reverse complement strand
GCTGTACGTCGTCCCCGAAGCTCATGGTCGGCAGCAGCGAAAGCCTAGTGCCGGCCACCGACTCGAGGCCGCTTCAGCGATGCCTGAGTGTCGGCTTTGCGGCACGCCAACATGACCTTTGAATGACTCGTGTGGGCCGCCCAAAGTTCGCCGGCCACGACTGGCTACAGTCGGCCATGAGCAGTCGGTCGCTCTGCCGCCAAGCGATGCCCGCTTTAAGTGAGTGCGGTCGTTGAGGCGTTGAATGGAAATGCTCGCTGGCGTTTGGCGATGACAGCGGCAAGGGCCTGATCGCAGTAGAGCTAGGTCACCGACGAGACGTTAGGGACTGCGCGAGCGCGTCTACTGGCCAAATGCGTCTTTGCGGCTTCTGCAACGGCTATCTCACGCGGCGTGCTGGGAACAAATGGCTGCACTGACATCGGGCGGCCGTGCGAGTCGACAGAAACGAACACGATCAGGCACTCCGTCGTTTTGATCATCGTGCCGCCTATCATATCGGCACTACGGACCTCGACAGATATGGTCATGCTCGTTTTGCCCGTGTAGGCCAGGAAGGCTTCTACCTCGACGAGGTCGCCGATTACGATCGGGTGATGAAAGTGAATCCCATCGATGAACGCAGTGACGCAATAGCGTTGGGCCCAGCCCGTGGCGCAGGCGTATCCCGCTTCGTCGATCCACTTCATGACGGTGCCGCCATGCACCTTGCCCCCGAAGTTGACAGTATTCGGGTTGGCGAGAAATCGCAAGTCGATTGCCGACATCTGTGACTCTTGCTTGCTGCGAGTACTCAATCCGATTGCGGCGGCGCAACCAATGCACCTTTGATGTCATRGCGAGCCATAGCGTCGGCAATAAATCCTGAAGATTTCATATCTTCGACGAACTCTCTTAGATAGTTGGCTGCTTCCATGCCCCTGCTGCGCGGTGTTCCCATCGCTTGCTGAATCACCATGAACCTACCCGGCAGTAGTCGCAGCCCATTCAACCTCGCTGAGTCTGAGGCAAGCTGCTGACGCACGCCCGCGGCCACGTCAACCTTCTGCGCGAGAAACTCGTCCACAACGGTAGGTGACGTGTTGGCGCGAACGATCTGGGCATTCTTGAGTTCGCGGCTCAAGTAGAGATCGTATGCGCTGCCCTTGCCGACCATGATCCGCACGCCTTCGACATCCACCTGCTCGTTGCTTTCGATCCTGGAGTTTTTTCGCACGAGGTAACTTCCCTCGATCAGGATGTAGGGTGCCGTGAACAGGAGGCCTTCGCCGCGCAGCGGATCGACGGCAAAGAAGCCAACGTCAGCCTGCTCGCCAGTGACAGCGGTCACCGATTTCCCGGCGGCATCGAACACTACGGGCTGGAGTTCAACCTGCAGGCGCTTTGCGAGTTCGGTGGCCAGGTCGACCGATACTCCGGCTGCCAGGTTCCGGCCTGCATCCCACCGTGCGAGGATTGGATTGCCAAGATTGATKGAGGCGCGCAGCACGCCAGTTGGCGCAAGCGCAGAACGGATCGTAGGCGTGACTGTCATGAGAGGGGGTCTTTCAAAAGTGAGGAGGTCTCAACGCTGTGCGCGAGACCCGATGAGCTTGGAGAAGATGCCGCTCGGTGACTCTCGGCACAGGTCGACGGTAGTTGTCTGGGAAAGGCTCTGCGAAAACCACGCCGTGATCCCAGCGCTGCGTTTTCCCACGTAGACAGGTTGGCCTGCGTCGTCGAGCTGCATGGGGAGGTCATGCCCGGGAATCAGCAACGTGCCGGGTGTACGTCGCCACGTTTCCCAGATCCGTTCCAGAGTACCGATGCTCGCAGGGCGATCACTGGTGTCACTGACGTCCATTGTGAGAAGCTCCGCGCGGTTCTTCGCTGCATCGCCTGTGAACAGCACCGGCACTTCGCTTTCTGCGAGCAGGTACATCAGGTGGCCGGGCGTATGCCCCCCGGAAGAAATGGCAGTGATCCCGGGCAGGAACTCATCACCCTCATCGAGCATGCGAACCCGGTCCAGTCGCCGCAATTCCTGAACGTAGAGTTCTGGCAAGGGATTGAAGCCGGGCTGCGCCGCAGCAGCCCACTCAAGTTCCTTGCGCCCGACCCAGATCGTTGCCTTGGGAAACAGGGTGAAGTTGACCGCGTGGTCGTAGTGCACGTGGGTCAAGACAACGTCGGTGACGTCTTTGGGCGCGACGCGGCGCTGCGCGAGCTGCTTCGAAAGGGGTTTGCGGACGCCGAACGCGCCCACGTCCACGAGCACCGCCCGCTGCGCGCCGCGCAGGAGCGAGATGGTGCTCCACCCGAGACCCCCGTGGCAAACGGCTCGCCCAGGAAAACCCTGAATCAGGACATCAACCTTGTACACGCCTACTCCGGCTTGATGTTCGCATCCTTGACGAGCGTTCCGTACCGATCAAGATCGGAGCGGATATGTTCGCCAAACGCAGCCGGGGTGCTGCCCACGATCTCGTAGCCGCCCTCGGTGGCAAGCCGGTCTGCGACTTCCTTGACCTTCAGTGCCTTGATTACTTCGTCGTGGAGGCGATCGATGATCGCCGCTGGCGTCTTCGCAGGCGCCAGCAGTCCCTGGAACTGCGTGATGTCAAACCCCTTGTAGCCGACCTCCTGCATTGTCGGCAGGCCTGGCAGCGACGACGCCCGGCGGGGACCGGAGACCGCGAACGCTCGGAGCTTTCCGCTCCGGACAAACGGCGCGGCCGTGACAACCGTGTCGAACGTAAAAGAGAGTGTGCCGCCGAGCAGATCGGCTAGCGCAGGGGCTGCGCCCTTGTACGGCACGTGCGTGAACTCTGCGCCGCTCATCAGACCGAACATGACGCCAGCCAGATGCCCTCCACCGCCCACACCGGTCGAGCCGTAGCTAAGTTGCCCCGGATTCGCCTTGGCTGTCGCCACCAGCTCCGCCAGGTTTTTGATCGGCGATGCTGTCGGAACGGTCAGGGCGTACTGGTAGCTCGTCATCAGGCTGATGGGTGAGAAATCCTTGACCGGGTCGTACGGGACCTTTGCATAGAGCACCGGGTTCACCACAAGCGGGCCGCTTGCGAGCAGGACAAGCGTGTAGCCGTCCGGGGCTGCCTTGGCCACCGCGTCCGTTCCGATCATGCCGTTGGCGCCCGGCTTGTTGTCGATGATCACGGGCACGCGCAACCCTTCGGCCATCTTCTGGCCGACGATCCGCGCCGTAATGTCCGCGGCGCCGCCGGCAACGTAGGGAACGACGATACGAATCGGCTTGCTGGGATAGGCTGATTGCGACTGCGCATCGCCTCCCGTCGCTGCCAGTAGCATCACTGCGTACAGGTGAATGGCCTTCATCTTGAGTCTCCGTGTTCTTCATGGGCAGGCCAGCTCGTGTGCGGCAGGCCTGCCCGACTGCCTATGCCTTGGCCGCGTGCTCTTCGAGCAAAGCAAGCACCGCGGGATCCAGTGCAAGGCCGTCGCGCCGATGACGCGCGAGGTTGTTCAACTCGATCTCGCCGGGCACCAGGACGGGTCGCGACGCCTCTGCGGGGGGGCTGGCATGCAGGATCGCCGCGAAGTCGTTCATCCGCTCGGTCAGCCATGCGGTGGACCCGAGGCGCCGCGTGTCGATCAGGATGAAGAAGTGCCCGAGGTTCTGTGGCTCGTCAGGCGCATCGACCCATGACTTCACATGCGTGAGATAGGCAGCGCCGGACAGGAGGCCGGCGAACAGGTCGACCAGCAGAGCGAGGCCGTAGCCTTTGTGCCCACCAATTGGAAGCAGGAAACCGTCCAGGGCGGCCGCCGGATCCGTTGTGGTCCGGCCGCCCTTGTCCGTGGCCCACGTGTCGGGAATCGATTCCCCGCGCTTGAGGGCGTTGCGGATCTTGGCGCGAGCGGCAACGCTGATGGCCATGTCGAGCAGGAACGGCTTGCCGCCGGGATTCGGCACACCAAAGCCAACCGGGCTGTTGCCCAAGCGGGCATCGCTGCCGCCCCATGGCGCGATGGTGGTGGTGGCATTGCTGCCGATGATGCTGGCGAACCCGGCCTCTGCTGCGATCAGCGAGTACGGCGAGACTGGGCCGAAATGGTTGCTGCCGCGTGCGAACGCAATGCCGACGCCGGCCTGCTTGGCCATTTCCATGGCGGCCTCCAGAGCGCGCATGCCGACAAGCGGGCCGACACCGTTGTCGCCGTCGACGCTCACGATGGCGGGCGCACGCTGTTCCACCTTGATGTCCGGTCGCGCCTTGATGCCGCCGACACTCAGGCGCTCCCCATAGGACTCGACGCGGCTGAGGCCGTGCGTCGACAAACCGAAGAGGTCTGCCGTCACCAGAATCCTGGCGACATCTTGCGCATCCTTAGGGAGCAGGCCAAGGCCCTCGAAAGCCTTCGCACCAAGTTCAAGCAACTCGGACTCCAGCAGGACTCGTTTTTCAGCAACAGTGGTGTTCATGATGTCTCGCAAAAAATGAAGTGATGAAGGGGGACTCAGTCGACCTTGAGGCCGGCCTTGCGGACCACGTTGCCCCAACGTTCGCGCTCGGCTTTGATGTATTTGGCGAATTCGGTCGGCGTCATGGGGGCCGCCGTGCTGCCGTCTTCCTCGAGCCGTGCACGTACCGCCGGCACGGTCAATGCCTTGACCGCGGCGTCATGCAGCCGGCTCACGATCTCGGTCGGCGTCTTCGCCGGCGCATGAAGACCGAACCATTGAGAGCTGTCGAAGCCGGGATAGCCGAGTTCGGCGACGGTAGGCACCGCGGGCAGCGCCGCCAGGCGTTGCGGCGAGCCGCTCGCAATGATCTTGATCTTGCCTGCCTTGGCCTGTGCAATGAAGCCCGGAGGGCCGGCAGAGGCGGCGTCCGTGTTGCCCGCCAGCAGGTCGTTGAGCTGTGCTCCCGTGCCCTTGTACGGAACATGAGTCACATCAATGTTGGCGGTGACCTTCAACATCTCGAAGGCAAGATGACCCGCGCTGCCGTTGCCGGCAGAGCCATAGTTCAGCTTGCCTGGCTTTGACTTGGCCAGCGCGATGAACTCCGGCAGGGTTGCTGCGGGCACCTTCGCTCCGACGGCGAACACCATAGGCACCTTGGCCAGCAAGGCAACTGGCTCGAAGTCCTCATCGCTGTACGGCAGCTTTGCAAACATCGCCGGATTGACAGCCAAAGTGCCCACATGCCCGAGGACGATGTTGTAGCCATCCGGTGCCGCGCGTGCCACTTCCTGCATGGCGATGATCCCGGAGCCGCCCGCCTTGTTGTCCACGATCACGGCCTGCCCCAGCGTCTTTGACATCTCGTTGGCGATCAGGCGCGCAATGACGTCAGAACTGCCACCGGGACCATAGGGCACGACGAGGCGTATCGGCTTCTCGGGCCAAGCGGCATGGGCCACAGGTATTGCGGCTGCCATCACCACGGTTGCCAGAACGCCGATCACGCGGCGCATGGAAAGGCGAAGCGAACTCCGGGTGGTGCCAACGTCAGGCGAAGTGCTCATCAATGTCTCCTTGTTGATACGGCCCTTGATTGCGGCCGCTGCTGAGGGTTGAATGTTCGCGGGGAGCCGCTTCGGTGTAAATTGCAAAGATTCGCTCTACCTTTGCGTGAAACGCATGAATTTCGATCTCGCGGATCTCCGCGCCTTTCTGTCCGTTGCGGATTTCGGTAGCTTCCGGGTTGCCTCCGAAAACTTGCACCTGTCGCAGTCGGCACTGTCTCGTCGCATAGACAAGCTCGAAATGGCGCTTGGCATCAGGCTCTTCAGCCGCACGACGCGGAAGGTGGAACTGACGACGGTCGGCAGAGCTTTCGTGCCCAGGGCTCAAAACGTCATGCGCGAACTGGAAGACGCGCTTGTCGGTATCAAGGACACGACGGAACGCATCTCTGGCCTGGTGACGATTGCTTGCGTCCCGTCTGCCGTGGGTTACTTCCTGCCAGCTGTCATAAAGCGGTTTCACGCTTCGTATCCGAAGGTACGCATCCGACTTATCGATGAATACTCCTCGGAGGTCCTTGTCGCAGTAGCAAGGGGAGATGCCGACTTTGGTTTGACGTACATCGGCACCCAAGAAGCTGACATCGATTTCGAGCCCCTGTTGGAAGAGCGATTTGTTGTCGCATGTCCCGTGGGGCATCCTCTTGCGAGGCGGAAGCGGCTGACCTGGACAGAGTTGTCGGAGTATGAGTACCTGACGCTTGCGCAGGGAAGTGGCAACCGTTTCCTAATCGATCAAGCACTCAGCCGCGTTGATCGAAAACCGCAGTGGACCTGTGAGGTGCGTCACGTCCCGGCTTTGGTGAGCCTTGTCGAAGCGGGGCTCGGCCTGGGCGTTGTCCCGCGGCTGGCAATGCCTCCAAAAGGACATTCCGGGCTGATCAGCGTCCCGCTTGAAGATCCAGAAATCACGAGGGTGATCGGGTTAATCAGGCGACGCGGGCGTGAACTCATGCCGGCGGCCCGACTGTTTCATGACATGCTCTTGCGTGCACGCGTGGACAAGGGGACTGAAGCTCGGCCGAGGCATCGGGGCGAAGACAAAACATGAATCCGTCGGTCACGCACGAAACTCATTGGACGGTGACGACTGCTTTGGCTCGCATTGTGGAAGCTCGACGAGCGTCGTCGAAGGACCGGACAGGGCCCGGAGCCGACTCTCGAACAAGATGTCGCTCGTGAAGAGATCCTCGGCCCTGAAGAGGTGTTCACGACCGGGCCGATTGCGACTGCAAACTAGCGCCCGTCAATCGGAAGCGCCAAGCGCCTTCATCCTTCATGTGCGCCACGAT
>NZ_JBFUIU010000494.1:0-6787 GCF_056401695.1 Variovorax sp. P4_D9 | reverse complement strand
GCTCTAGGTTGACGATCGGCACGTCATCCGGCACGATGATCTTCTTCTCGCCACCCTTGTACTTGAGCGTCAGAGTGTGGCCGTCGGTCGCGACGAGGTCACCGACCGTGCCATTGGTCATCGTGCTTTGGGGTCCAAGATCCCAGGCGCGGTGGCCATCCCCGGTGCCCGCCATCGCGGGCGGGAAAACATGCACTTCAAGCGCTTTCAGCGAGCCGTCCGGCAGAGGAGTCGCCGCCGTTCCGATGTAGCTGCCGGGCTTGATGTCGGTCACCTTGCCGAGCGTGACCGCGCGAACCTGGGTGTCCTTGCTGATCTTGATGCTCAGGTCATCGCCGCGGTTGGTATGGACCTTGATCGCGTCGTCGCTGACCGCGGCAATCGCGCCGCGCACGCCGATCGGCGGCGGTGTCTGGGCGAGTGCGGAGCAGCTGGCGCCGAGCAGGCCGGCGGACATCAATGGCGCGATTGCGAGGGTTCTGAGGAGTTTTCGGAAACTGGTGTTCATGGATGAGCCGTAGAGAATGAAGACATGGCCACTCTAGAGATCGCCAAGGCTCGCAGGCATGACATCCGGATGACAAAAATGTAATGAACCGGCGCCGCGCCACGCGAGAAAATGGTGAACACACTCCCATGAGCATCCTCGTTATCGAAGACGACCCGAAGACGGGCGACTACTTGAAGAAGGGCCTGAAGGAAAGCGGCTACGCCGTCGACCTGGCACGCACCGGCACGGACGGGCTGCACATGGCGCTGGAGCACGCCTACGAACTCATCGTGCTCGACGTGATGCTGCCCGGCATCGACGGCTGGCAGATCATGCAGGCCTTGCGTGACAAGCGGGATTTGCCGGTGCTCTTCCTCACCGCGCGCGACCGGTTGGACGACCGCATCCGCGGCCTCGAACTTGGCGCCGACGACTACCTCGTCAAGCCTTTTTCCTTCACCGAACTCGTGCTGCGGATTCGCACGCTGCTGCGCCGGGGCATCGTGCGCGAAGCCGAGTTCTATGAATTCGCCGATCTCAAACTCGACGTGCTGCGTCGCAAGGTCACCCGCGAAGGCATCGAGATCGTGCTGACAAACAAGGAATTCCTGTTGTTACAGCTTCTGATCAAGCGGCAGGGCGAGGCGCTGTCGCGCACGCTGATCGCCTCCGAAGTGTGGGATATGAATTTTGACAGCGACACCAACGTCGTCGACGTCGCCATCAAGCGCCTTCGCACGAAGATCGATCAGCCGTTCGAGAGAAAGTTGATCCACACGGTGCGCAGCATCGGCTATTCGTTCGGGGATGCGCCATGAAGTGGCTGCCGCGATCGCTGGCAGTGCGCGCCACCTTGCTGCTGGCCTTGATCGCGTGCGCGGTCACCGGCGTGCTCGGCGCATACTTCTTCTACACCGCGCGGGCGTCGATCACCGAACACCTCGATACGCAATTGATCGGCCGCGTCGAGCACTTCCGTCGKCTGGTAGGCAACGTGCAGACGATCGCGGACCTGCACGACCGGCCGCTGCTGTTCGAGACAATGCTCGGCGCCGAGCGCGACGTGCTGCTGCTTCGCCGCCCCGGCGAGGCTCCTTTCATCGACGTCAACCCCGGCCACCTTCCGGTGCCCGGCACGCTCACCGCGGTAGCGGTCGATCACGATCTGGCGATCAGAGACGTGCTGACCATCCCGTTGGCCGACGGCGTGCCAATACATTGGGTCTCGGCGCTCGCGCGCTCGGGCCGCGATGGCGACATGGTGGAGGTGGTCGCCGGCCACCCGCTGACCAACGAGGTGAAGATGATTCGCGCCAATCGCGATCGCGTGGTGCTGGGCGCGCTGGTCTCGATGCTCGCCTCGACCTTGCTGGCGTACCTGGTGCTGCGGCACGGACTGCGGCCGTTGCGTCGCGTGGCGGCGAAGGCGGCCTTGATCAACCCGATCAATCTCGCCCCGCGGCTGCCCGAGCATGACGCGCCGCGCGAAGTGCAGCATATGGTCGTCGCGTTCAACGCGATGCTTGACCGCATTGCCACGGGCTACGAGCGTCTTTCGCAGTTCTCGGCCGACCTCGCGCACGAGATCCGCACCCCCATCGGCGCGCTGATCGGGCAGACGCAGGTCGCCCTGCAGCGGGCCCGAAGCGCCAATGAATACCAGCAACTTCTTGAGTCGAACCTCGAAGAGCTGAACCGGTTGCGCCAGATTGCGGAGAACATCCTGTTCCTCGCGCAGGCCGACCACGCTTCGCTGGCGATCGAGCGGGCGCCGCTTGCGCTGCACGGCGAACTTCAGAAGATCGCCGAATACTTCGAAGGCCTGGCCGATGAGGGCGGGCTCCAGTTCGACGTGCGCGCCAGTGGCGTAGCCTTAGTCAATGCAGCGCTTTGCCGGCGCGCGATCAACAACCTCGTCGTGAATGCGGTGCGCCACGGCGCACGAGGGACGATGGTGCGGCTGATCGGCGCGCAGGACGGCGACATGGCGACGATAGCGGTCGAAAACGAAGGGGCGCCGGTTCCGCCCGAACAGCTCGGGCGCCTGTTCGATCGCTTCTACCGAGGCGACGCGGCACGCAGCCGCTACACCGAATCCAACGGCCTCGGGCTCTCGATCGTCAAGGCGATCATGGCACTGCATGGCGGCGAAGTGCGCGCTTCATGCCCCACGCCTGGTTCGATCCGCTTCGAATTGCGCTTTCCCGCGACGGGTGCCACCGCCGCAGTCGAGCCGCTTGACACTCAGACCGTCGTTGCTTGAGGTAGCCAAGGCGGCGCCCGCCGACCGGAGACGCGCGCGGCCAATTCAATTCACCACAGCTTTCTTGGCATCGGTATCTTGTCCCGTGGGGAACAGCACGCGGCGGCAACCCGGCTATGGAAGGGCATTTCACACGCTCTCAGCCGGCTTCGCTGACTGCGGCCGGTGGCGCAATGTGACGGTCTGCGAGGAAAGCCGTGGCGTTCGTAGCCTTCGATCCAACGCTCGCTCTCCTTGATACCCCCTCGTTCGCCATCGGTTGCCTTGGCCTCACGTGCCCACATCCAGGCATCGAGCACGCCCAGTGGCTCGCGCTGCGCCTCATAGCTCAGCGGGCCCAGTCTTGCAGTTTGGTGGCCATTGAAGTCCAACTTCGTGGCGTCCTGGATGTTGAGCACCACCGTATGCGCTCGATGCTGCAGTCCCAGTGTGGCTGCAGCAGCGCGCGCCAATCGGTCTTGGCGTTGGACAGGAATCGGTAGGCTCCTTGCGTCTTGGCCCAGCCGCTCTTCCAGCAGCACCGCTCGTGCATCCAGCCGAGGCCCAGCAGCTTCATCCTGGGTCGCACCGACGACGTGACCAACGTCGCCGGCCGCCGGCTCGGCACGCGCGAGATCGAGGAGAGCATTTCCAGCTACCCGGCTGTGGCCGAAGTGGCGGTGGTCGGTGTGGCCGATGCGCTCAAGGGCCAAGTGGGGATGGCGTTCGTCGTTCTGCGCGACCCCACTGCGGATTCGGCGGACGCGCTCAACTTCCTGGAATGCGCCATCCGTGACGCGCCAGCCCGCCCGGGTCGGTCACCACGACCTTCGCATGCGCAATGCGGATCAGCGCCTGGCGTTCAAGCTTCTTCAGTTCGACGCTCAGGCTCTGCCGGCTCACGCCCAGCATGTCGCTCAGATCGTTCTGCGCGATCCCGGCCAAGGTCCCTCGTAAGGCCGCCCCTTCGCTGAGCGTCGGCCACCACCTTCCCCATCCAGCAGGCCCCCGCATGAATCCGTCATGTGATGGGCTTTGCAACGGCTGCTCTGAAACTCGGCAGTGAAATAGTGCCGGCCCGGCACCGCAAAGAGGCATGGCGTGTAACCAATTCCCTTAGCACTGACAGCGAATCCACCTCGTCAAATGGACTATCGCCGCTTGGTGCACGAAAAGCCTTGACGCGACCCATTTGAATCAGTCGATAAGATTCTTATCACAATAGCACTCAACGGCCAAGCCTCGGGCAGAGACTACAAGGCAACGGCAGCTGCTGCTTCGAGCGCCGCAGGCGCCGGATGGTTCGCAACAGCCGCCTTGCGCACAGCAGATGGCGATCTTGCCTTCGCCTTCTTGCCGGAAGGCCCCGCTTTCTTCGCTGCGACCTTCTTCGCGGGCAGGGACGTCTTCGATCCAACTGCCAGCCTCTTCGCGGCCGTGGATTTCTTCGCTGGCTTCGAAGCACCCGCCGCCTTTTGTGCGCTAGCCTTGGTGGCCGGTGCCCCCTTCTCCCGAGCCTGGATCACCTGCACAGACGGCGTATCGGCCGCAGAAGCGACAGAAGCCTTTGCAGCCACCTTCTTCCTGGCGGTTTTCGTCATGGTCATTGCGGCACCCGCAGGCGCCGCAACTGCGGCGCTGAGGGATGGCGTCGCGGCAATCGATGCTTTCATCGGCTTGCCTTTCAACGATGCAGCCGACTTGACGCGCTTGAACGCAATCGACCTCGCAGGCGCGACGGCGACGGTTGCAATCGGTTCAGCTGCCAGCGCCGGTGCCGTACCGATCGTGAAACTCGCGAGCGTCCGACCGGCAGCGATGGCGTTTCGCAGCCAGGCCGGCCGCGGCCCACGTCCACCCCACTGATTGCCCTTTCCATCGCTGAACCTCGCACCTTTGGACACAGTGCCACCCTTGCGTTTCGTCGCGTTGGTCTTCTTCGAAGCCGAGCGCGGTGCAAGAGATGCGGAGGTCGAAGCGAATTTCAGATCGCCCGCCGTAAGGCTGAACTTCGAGATCAGGTCGTTGATCTTCGCGATTGCAGCTTTGGCTTCAACGGCCAGTTGCTTTTGCGCGGAGGCCTGGAGAGCAGCAATCTCGCGTGCCAGCTGTGAGTAGGTTTTGGTCATGTGGTGATTGAGAGCGGAAAGGCTGGAGTCTAATTTGTTTCTGCCAAGCAACTGGAACTTCAACGGTGCCTCCGCGGGCCGGAATTCATTCTCGCGATGACGATGCGGTGTCCGGCGACTGCATTTCTGTCGCCGCGCAGAACGAAAAAATGCCGGTGCGCGCGGCGCGCGGGCCGCAACTCGGAGTGGGAAATCCCGTGCCCGAGTCCAAGCCAGGCTTCGCGGTCGGCCGGGTGGCCCAGATGTAGGCCTGAACAGCCCTCTGAAAGTCCAACTCACAGCGGGCAGCACTCCTTGCACCTTGGTGCAGTGTCGCCTGCGGAGGTTGTCGTTCACGATCGCAGACTTGGAGGTAAGGTGCTTCATGACGGGCAGCAATGAACCGGAACAGCCACTGCGAAACCATCCCAAGGCGAGCGAACGAAGGCAGTTCCTGATGTCGGTCGGGGCAGGCGCCGTTGACGCACAATGCGACCACGCGCGGGTGGTCAGGATTGTTTCGCCATGCCTCTGCACGTCACCTCCTCGTATGCTCCAAAGGAATTCGACATGAAACGCCTTTCTCGCTTCGCAATCCTGTTGCCCATTCTTCTTTCGGCCTGCGCCTCAGGTTCCAAGCAGAGCGATATTTCAACGCAGCCTACGTTGTCAGCTGCCGAAGTTCCAAAGGTCAAGGCCGGAATCATCAGCATGCGCGACAAGACGCTCGACGAGCTCTATGCACAAAAGCCGGAGACTCGCGAAGAGCTGAGGAAGGCCGTCGGCTACGCGGTATTCGATTCCGCGCAGATCAACGTCGTGTTTTTCGTCGGGGCGCGTGGTACGGGGGTATTGGTGGACAACGCAACGCAGGCGAACACGTTCATGCTTGCAACGCGCGCCGGCACTGGCCCGGGCGTCGGCTACAAGGACTTCCGGCAAGTGATGATCTTCAAGAACAAGGAAGTCTTCGACCAGTTTCGCAGGCTTGGGGCGGACGTCACGGCGTCCGCTGACGCCACGGTGAAACTGCGTACAGAGGGCTCGGGAACGTCCGCCGACATGTCGGCCTCTTTCAATCCTTTCATCTCCACCTACCAGTTCACAGACAAGGGCCTCTTGCTGCAAGCCAACTGGGGAGGCGCTGCCTTCGTCCCGTACGCGCAACTGAATCAGCCCTAGCAATTTCGCCGCCCGCCGGTTCATGCCGGCGTCTTTCCAGCTGAGCCAACTCTGACAGGACACCCAACCATGCGAGAATCAATCGAGCAACTGCTTGGCATCGTGAGCGGCATCGTTGCAGACGATGACGTTCATGATCTCGAGATCGAATTTCTCAAGGTGTGGCTCGCCGAACACGCTGATGTTGCGAGTGTGTGGCCCGGCATTGCTATCGGCCGGGCGATCGACACCGTGTTGGCGGACGGCCACGTGAGCGAGGAAGAGCGCTCTTACCTGATGAACACCCTCAAGCAGGTGGCATGCGACGATTTAGCGTTTGACGGTCCGGACACCTCCACTGCTTTCGCGCTTGCTCTGAACAACGTGGTCGAGATTGCACTTCGCGACTCCCTCGTCTGTCTCGCAGGTGATTTCCTTCTTGGGACTAAGGCGGCGTGTGAGCGACTGCTTGAACAAGCTGGAGGATGGCCGACTGGGGCCGTCAGCAAGAACGTTCACTACCTGGTAGTCGGCGCCAAGGTGTCGCCGAACTGGATGGAGACGTCCCATGGCCACACCATCAAGGAGGCCCTGGCACTGCAGCAAGCGGGCCACGGCATCGCGATCATTTCGGAACAGCGATGGCTCGAGAGTTTTGCAGTAAGACCGGCGTCCTGATTGAGGCAGTCTCGAGCATCTGCATTTCGTCTTTGCGCGCGTCACCGGGCGCTCCCAACGGCGTCAATGGCAACGGGCTGTACGTCGTCCCCGAAGCTCATGGTCGGC
>NZ_JBFUIU010000493.1:0-6797 GCF_056401695.1 Variovorax sp. P4_D9 | reverse complement strand
CGGTGCAACTGTGGACGGAGTGGGTCTCGCGAGGCCTCTCGGTCACGAAGGATTGCCAGCGGCTGTTCACGTTGATCGCCCAATGCAAGGTCGGCCATCGACCCGGACGCATCGAGCCGCGAATGCGAAAACGAAGGCCAAAACCCTACCCTTGGTTGAAGGTGCCGCGCGCCCAGGCTCGCCGACATGTCGAGAAGCATGGTCATGCGTACGAGCCAAAGTAAGTGCCATTCGCACTAAGGCCACTTACCGAGCCGCGATCATGTGGGCGCTCAAGCAGCCCGACATCGACTTCTTGCCGTCCGTCCGGGAGAGCGGGCTCGAACTCATTCGCGCCTTCAACCCGCGCAAGGGCGCAGCTCAAGAGATCAAACGCAACGCACGAGTGAAGGCCCGGGCGATCGCGGAGCAGGATCTCGGACCACTTCTCAACGCCTCCTTGCAGCCCGCGGATCCCCCCAGTCGTGGGGCACCAAGACGACGGCCTGGCTGAACGCCGGCATCGCGACCGGCGCCCGCCCTGGGGAATGGGAAACCGCTTACTGGTTCGATCGCGATCGTCGGATCCTTAGGTCAGGCGCCAGCTCGAGTACGAGCTGGCCGCCGTGGGTGGTCAGGTACGGGCGGTGAACCCGGCCTACACCAGTCGCACGTGCCGCATCTGCGGGCACGAGGCGGTTGAAAACAGGAAGACGCAAGCGCTCTCGCCTGCGCGGCCTGCGGCCACACAGAGCATGCGGACGTCAACGCCGCAAAGACATTCTGGCCGCGGGACACGCGGTCTGGGCTTCTCGAACGACGCCCGATGCCTGTGGAGGGGTGGTCAGACGCGCGGCGTCCTCAAGGACGAAGCGCGCAGCCCCTGCGAAGGAACCCACCGAAGAGGCAGGCCGAGCTCGAAGCAGCCTGCCTCAGCAGGAATCCTCGTCCTTCAGGGCGGGGAGGATGTCAACAACTGAGCCAGCGCCGACTCAGCTCTTGTCTGGTAGACCGTCGCACCCTGCTCCGAGGCGATGCGCACGGCGGTACGCAGCCAACCTTCGGCGAGTGCCGCATTCGCCGCCGAGTCCGCCAGCGCAAGCTCTGCACGCAGCCGCCACATTTCCGGAACATGGATGCCGACTTCCGGTGAAATCAGCGTGTCGAAGGTGCGCGTTACGAGAGCCAACGCCTCCCTGCCGCGGCCGCCCCGCCTCAGCGCTTCGATCATGACCAAGTGCGGATACACGCCGAGGAAACTGTGTCTGACCGCCGTGTCGTAGTTCGCCTCCATCATGGCTAGCCCGGCGGCGATGTCGTCCTGCTGTGTGCGCGCCAGGCCGAACATGAATTGCCCGAGCCCGTGCTGCAGCGGCAAGTCGTACTTCTTTGCCACCAGCATCTCGCGCCCAGCCATGCTCTGACAGGCTTCGATATCGCCGGCCAGTTGCAGGGCGACGCTGCCCACGCCCAGCGCGAATGTCAGGCTGAATGGGTGTTGCACCGATTCCGCGAGCGCGAGCGCAGCGTCGAGGCTGGCAGTGGCATCCTGCGCCAGACCCGCGAGGCCCAGCCCGATAGCGCTGCAGCAATGTGCGCAGACACCCGGGTCATGGCCGGCATACACGTGGGAGAGGCTGTGATGGCGCTGCGAGTCGTAGCGGTGAATGCCTTCGCGCGTCATTTCCAGCATCTTCTCGGTCTGGCCCGTAAAGTACCAGATGCCCCAGCGATGATGCAGGCTTTCCATCTGCAGATCGTCATCGCCGAGCTTGCGGCTGATCTCTGTCAGTTCCTCGCCCAACATGCGCGCATCGTCGAACTGGCGCGAGTTGGCCTTGGTGATGTACAGCCCCCATGTCGCCTGGAACAGTTGCCGTTCGGAGTCGGCCTGCTTGGCCAGCGCATAGGCCTGCGTCAGCACCGCTGCCATGTCATGGCTCAGCGGCCCGGACTGGATGTTGAAGGTCGCACCCAGTTTGAGCTTCGCTTCTATCGTGCAGCGCGCACTCGTCGCGGCGTCGGTGATTTGCTCTGCTTGCGCAAGCGCGGCGTTCAGGTTGGCGATCGCCTCGGCATGGGCCGAGCGCCACCCCGACTTTTCCGCGGCGAGCATCCAATACGCGCACGATCGCTCCGGCTGCGCCGCGCGGTCGAAATGGTGGGCAACGATCTCAGGCGCGCTGACGGCCGCGGTGACCTGCTGCGATGCCAGCAGTTCGGCAATTCTCAGGTGCAAGGCCTGGCGACGGCTGCGCGACAGGCTTTGGTAAGCCGCCTCCTGCACCAGCGAATGGTTGAAGCTGTAGCCACCCTGTTGCAAGTCCTCGGTGGCGAATACGAGGCCTGCGCCGAGCAACCGGTCCAAGCCCCGGCGCAGCATGGCCTCTTGTACGCCGGCGATGGCGGCCAGGAGCGGGTAGGAGAAATGGCGCCCGATCACCGAGGCAACCAGCGCAATGTCCTCGGCTTCGCCCAGGCGATCCAGCCGGGACATCAGCGAATCCTGTAGCGTCGAAGGCACGGCAACGGCATGCGCAGCCTTCATGTCGATCACCGCCTTGGTAAGCTCTTCGACATACAGCGGCACCCCGTCGCTGCGCTCGACGATCTGCTGGACCAGCGCCTCGTCGATCGGCCAGGTGCCAGCGGCGCGCCGGGCCACCGCAGCACTTTGGTCGTGCCCCAGCGGCTTGCATGAAATGGCAGTGGCGTTCAAGTGCTCGCCCCAGGGCTTGCGGAATTCGGGCCGGTGGCTGACAAGGGCCAGCACCCTGCACGATCCGATGCGCGACAGCAGCCGTTCCACCAGGATTTGCGTCGTGGGGTCGCTCCAGTGCGCGTCCTCCAGCAACAGGAGCACCGGCACATCGTCGGGCGTGGCCAGCATGAAGTCTTCGAGGATGGCGCGTATTTCCAGGTTGCGCTGCGCGGTGGTCATCTCCATCGGCGACAGGCGGTCGGGTGTTGGAAGTTCGAGCAACTCTGCTATCAAAAGCAGGTCCCGGCGCGATGTCCGGCCGATGCGCGGCAGCAGGGCTTCGAGCTTGCTCAGATTCTCTTCAATCGCGCGTTCCGGCTGAATTGCGGCTTCATGCCGCAGCAACTGGATCAGCGGGTACAACGCGCTGTTGCGGTGATAGGGAGAGCATTGGCAGCGCAACAGCCGATGCGGCGTGTCACGTACCCGCTCCGCGAGCGCCTCGAGCAACCGCGACTTGCCCATTCCTGCTTCGCCGCCGAGCAACACGAGGTGGCCGTTGCCCTGGACAGCGCGATGCCATGAATCGAGAAGAAAGACCTGTTCCCGCTCTCGCGCGACGATCGGCCCAGCAATTCTGCCGCGCGACGCGGCGAATCGACTCTCGACGCTGCGTTCACGCACCACCTTCCAGACCGGAACAGGCTTGTCAAAGCCCTTCAGGGCGTGTTCGCCGGCGGACACGTACTCAAAAAAATCGCCACTGAGTTGCCGTGTCGTCGGGCTCACCAGCACGCTGCCGGGTTCGGCAAGCGCCTGCAGACGGGCTGCCAAATTCGGCGTATCGCCGACCACCGTCTGTTCGCGCCCGTCACTGGCAGCGTGCCCGACGACCAGGCCCGTGGCGACGCCGACTCGGGCCTGCAGCGCCTGGCCATCGGGGCGCTGCAGACGAGCGACCGCCATCACCATCTCGAGTGCCGATCGGATCGCGCGCTCGGTCGCCTGTTCCTGTGCCTGCGGATAGCCGAAGTAGGCCAGCACGCCGTCCCCCAGGTATTGGGCGATGTGGCCGTCGAATCTCTCAATCACGCGGGCGCACGCATCGCGATACCTGCGCAATAACTGGTCGAGGTCCTCTGGGTCGAGTTGGCTGGCGATCGCGGTCGAGCCCACCAGGTCCGTGAACACTACGGTGACTTGACGGCGTTCGACCTCCTTGGCGACCGGAGCAGGCGCAACGCGGTCGGCAGGAACGGTGGCAGCTTGCCGCAGCTTGGACGCTGCGGCGATGAACTTGCGGCGGTGGCCCAGCGACAGTCCCAGCTTTTCCAGGTCTTGCTCGGTCAGATCCGGCACGATCGTCACGTCGATGTCGTTGCTGGCGAAGACTTCGCAATACCTCTCAAGGCCAAGACCTTCGAGCCACGAGCTGATGTCTGACATTCGAGAACCTCACGACGGTTCGTAAGGACTCCTTGATTTCCTTGGGAAACAGTAGCCCAAGTCGCCTTTCGTTCGCGACTTGACCCAGTGTCGGCCGTCTCGATACCGCCTGCAAGCCCGTGCTGTCTGCACGGACCTGCAAAGGGATACCATCTGCCGCGTCCACCGGTGTGCTTGATGCCAGCGCGGCGAAGCGCTCACATGCCGAGCACCGACGGTCAGCGGACTGCCAAGAGTCGGCAGTCGGTGCTCGCCCAGCACCGCAGAATGACACTCCCAGACTTGAGTTGCCGCCCGATTGACGCGGCCGGGCCTAACTGCCCTTCCCCGCAACCGACTGCCCTCCCCTAGCGCCGGGCAGCTGACCGGCCCCGCGGCTGGGGTGTTGATGGCCGATGAGGCCAGGCAACGCCTGCTGCAGTGCAGCACGCTATTCCTTATGTTGTTGTGGAAAAAGTGCAGGAAATCGTGTCAAACTCGACCACAAATAGTGTCGCATGACACGCAAAACACACACAACATCGGCCGCGCGCTCTTGCGACAGTATTTCTCCGCTCACAACATGTTTCGCGACTAAAAGCGCCTCGAGTTCCCTATCGAAAGGTTGAGGGCCATCGGTCTCCGCGCTCGTCTGGTCAGGTGGCGGGTTGGCCCGATGTGACGGTCAGACATGATGTTGCCAGCAGGTAGCGCGGAGTGGTCGCAAGCGTACAGGGTCGCCATTGCGTCAACGGGTCGCGCCTTTGCGCGTTCTATCATGAGGACCCATCAACAATTCTCATCAAAGGAACTGCAATGAGCAAGTTACTCGCCGTCATGATCGCCGGCCTGTGCGCAGCCGGTGCGTATGCCCAGAATCCCGCGGGTACAACGTCGCAGGAACAGGTGATCACCAACAGTAAGCAGCAGGACAAGGCTCAAGCCAAGGTCAATGCGCGGCCTCAGGGCAAGGTGAAGAAACCTGTCGGCGACCAGGCAAAGTCGGCCGAGAACGATGCCATCGGCACTGGCAAGGCGGCCGCAGCCGGCGAGGCGCGCGTCGACACTCGCGATGCCCGCCGTCCGAACCGGCAGCCGGCCAAGCAGGGTGGCACGCCGGATATGGCGGGCGCCAAGTAAGCAGGAGAGGTTCGAAAAAGCGTCGTTGGTCGCATTCAGCCCCCGGCCTCCGACCAACCTTCCTCGTTTGGCGTCTACAAGGGGCGAGCAAGCAACCCGGACATCTCCCCGCCCGGCGGGCAGCGGCGAGTTCAACCCAAGTTGAACGAAATTCAAAATGCGGCAAACACCGACAAAAACTCCTGTCGGTAGCCGACCAGGGCTGGATCCGGCGCCGTTGCGCATCAAGGCCTTAGTCGCCAGATCAGCCACTTTGAACTCGCTGCGCAACACAGTTTGAATTTGCCGCCCGGCGCGAGCGACCCGGCCACGAACCGCCGGTTAGGGCCCTCTTGCCTCTCAGTTCGAGCAATCGAACGACTGCTTGCGAGTCACAAGCAGCCAGAAGAGTCGCGCTACTTCGATGCCACCAGCGCCGGCGGCTGCCAACTACCGTCGCCGGCAGGAAGAATCGAAGGCGGCGTGGCCTTCGGCCAGTAGAGACGCATCACGAGATAGACCGTGTCGTCAGGCGCCGGCAACCAGTTGGCCTCCTCGGCCTTGCCCGGTGAATCCTTCTGGATGTACAGCGTCAGCGAGCCATCCGCGTTCTTTTTCATTGCCGACAGCATCGGCGAATTGATCAGGTAGCGATTGATCGGATTCTTGATCAGCAGCTGGCTCTTGCCATCGTACATGGTCACCGACCAGAAGGCATTGACTGGCGGCAGCTTGCCGGCCGGGAAGGTGAGCGTGTAGTTGTGCTTGCTGGTATCGAGCGTCTGGCCGGTGCCGTCGGTGCGCGTGTAGGGGTACATCGCCTCGACGGCGTCGTTGCCGTAGAGGCCGCCCTTCGCGGCGCCGGCACGCATCAGCCAGTCGGCCTTGTAGAACGCCTGGTCGCCGAAGAACGCGCCGACGTTCCAGCCGTTGATTTTCTTCATCCCGCCCGAGAGGAACTTGTCGACCTTGTCGTCACCGGCCTTCATGCCGAGTAGAACCGCGCCCTTGTGCTCGAGCGAGAGTTCTTTGAATTCGAAGGTCCGGCCGGGGCCCACCCCGATGCTGGCCAGCTTGGCCCGGATCTCCTTGTCGTCAGCCGAAGGCGGCACATACTGCAGCGCGGCCGACAGGTACTCGAAGAAGTTGGCCTTGATGCCAGCCGTCGTGGCCGGCACGAAATCAATCTTCGGCGCAGCGGGGGGCGCGGGTTGATGGAGGAGTGCGGAAAGCGGCTGGATCTTGTAGCCCGCCTGCACCTTCTCGAGATTTGGCATGTCGGCCGGATTGAACAGCTGGGTGCGGATCAAGGTCAGCGCGAAGGGGGTCGTAGAGTTGAACACCTTCTTGATGCCCGGGGGCGTCACGCCCTTCCAGTCGGGGCCTGCAACCAGATAGTTCCCAGGCGCGCTTCCAGTTGCCCGGCTCCCGATGTAGCCGTAGTTGTAGGTGTTGCCGTCGATCAACTGAACCGAGTAGTAGCGCTTGGTGGAGACCGCCGGTACCGTGATCACGAGCGGCTCGGCGCGCAGGTCGGCCCAGAGCATCGAATAGGGCGAGCATCGAATAGGGC
>NZ_JBFUIU010000492.1:0-6837 GCF_056401695.1 Variovorax sp. P4_D9 | reverse complement strand
CTGCGACGGCGGGCTATCGCAGGCGCTGATGGTGCAGAAGTTTCACGCCAACGCCTGATCGGAGGCCATCATGAAGAACCAGAAACGCAGGCTGTGGTTGCTGGGCTCCCTGGCGGCGCTGGCCGCCGGCATGTCCGGCACCGCGTACGCGCAGGGCAACTAGATCCCGGTGGGTGTGTTCAACGCCGCCACCGGCGTCTACGCCGAGAAGGGCCGGACCATCACGCTGATCAACCAGTTCACGCGGCGCGACAACGCCGTGCTGCTGCTCGGGCCGACCATCAGCACCTCGTCGGGATTGCGGTTCAAGCCGGCAATGACAGGTGACATGTCATGCCGGGCTCGACCCGGCATCCACGCACTCCAGCTATTCCGCCTTGATGTTCCGCTCCTTGATCACTGTCCGCCACTTGCCGATCTCCATCTGCATGTAGGCGGTGAACTGCTCGGGCGTGCCACCGACCGGGTCGATCCCGGCTTCGTTCAGCTTGCGCCTCACTTCCGCCGGCGCGATCGCCTTCAGGTAGGCCGCGTTCAGCGCGCGGATCACGGGCTCCGGGGTGCCGGCGCGCACCGTGAAGCCCTGCCAGCCTTCCACGTCGAAGCCCTTCACGCCCTGTTCCTGGACTGTCGGCACGCTGGGATAGGCCGGGATTCGCCTGCCGCCGGCGACGGCGATCGGGCGCAGCTTGCCGGACTCCAGGTGCGGGCGGGCCGTCGCGCGGTCCAGGAACATCAGTCCGACCTGGCCGCCCAGCAGGTCCTGCACCGCTGGGCCGCCGCCCTTGTAGGTGATGGCCACCAGCTTCATGCCGGTCTCGCGCGCCAGCAGCTCGGTGGCCAGGTGGTGCGTGGTGCCTACGCTGGGCGACGCGTAGCTGATGCCAGCCGGTGTTTTCGCTGCCAGCGCCACCAGCTCCTGCACGTTGTTTACCGGCAGCACGTTCGGGTTGACGACCAGCAGGAAGTCGAACTTGGCCGTCATGATGACCGGCGCCAGGTCCTTCAAGGGGTCGTAGGAGAGCTTGTCGAACATGCTGGGGTTGACGGCATAGGTGGTCATGTCGCCCAGCAGGAAGGTGTGGCCGTCGGCCGGCATCTGCTTGGCCACCACCGTCGCGCCGATGATGCCGGAGGCGCCGGGGCGGTTCTCGACGATCACCGGCTGGCCGAGCGCTTCGCCCATGCCGGGCGCCACCAGGCGCGCAAAGAAGTCGGTGCCGCCGCCGGCCGGGTAGGGGACGATGAGGCGGATCGGCTGGTTGGGCCAGGGCGCTTGCGCAAGGGCCATGGGCGCGAGCGCCGCGCCTAGCAGCATGGAAAGCAGGGTGCGTTTGTTCATGGTGTCTCCGTCGTTGTTCAAAGTTCGCGCTGCAGGATCTTCGTGAGCGCCGCTGCCAGCACGGCGTCCGGTTGTTTCGCCAGGCCGATGGAACGCCAGCCCACATGCTGGTCCGGCCGCACAAGGATTGCACCATCGGCCGACACGGCCCGCAGATGCCGCCAGTTCCGGGCTGCGTCGCGCACGGCGGACTCGTCCGAAACCTCGACGACTTCAATCGGCACGCCGCTCTTGCGCGCTACAACCGCGGCCGCCTCCGCCCAGCCCGAGCCCTTGCGCCCGGTCAGCAGCACGAAGCCCCCCGGGGGCACGAGGTCCAACGTCGAGATCTGCTTGCCATCGCGTTCCAGCCACGCGTGCGGCAGCCGATGCCCGGGACGCGTGGTCGGCACGTAAGTCTGCCCCAAGGGATCGCGCTCGGGAGTCGGCGTGCCATCCGGCATCACCGCACCGATGTCGTAGTGGTAGCCCAGCTCGATGTCGTGCGCCTGCCATTCCATGCGCTGCACTTCCATGATCTGCGCCAGGCGCGCGCGCCGGGTGCGGCCTTCCTGGTTGTCGGCAAAGTAGCGGCGGAAGTTGGCCTGGCTCAGTTCCGCGTTGCCGCGCACCAGGCCGATGCCGGCATCGGTGAGCTGGTGATTCTGGAACGTCATCAGGGCCCACTGGATGTTGGCCGCCGCCACCGGGCGTCGCTCGGCTTCGTAGCTATCGAGCAGGCTGTCGTGCGCCTGGCCCTTCAGCACCGCGGCGATTTTCCAGGTGAGGTTGTGCGCGTCCTGGATGGCGGAGTTCAGGCCGAGGCCGGTGGTGGGCGGATGCCGATGCGCCGCGTCGCCGGCCAGCAGCACGCGGCCCCAGCGGTAGCGGTCGATGAGCACGCCTTCCACCGTCCAGTGGCCGATGCCGATGATGTCCGGTGAAAGATCCGGGATCTTCAGCAGCTCGCGCATGCGCGGCAGCAGCGAAGCCTCCTCGAAGCGCGAGGGATCGTCGGGCCGGAAGCTGAAGTGGAACATCCACTCCTCCGATTCTCGGCCAAACTTCGTCGGGCCCAGTTGCCCCAGCACGCCGCTGGCCCAGGAGCCGCCTTCCGGGTTCACGAACCAGGTCGTCATCGAGTAGTCGTCGTCCCAGTACTGCGACAGGTCGGCGCGGAAGTACACGGTGACCATGTGCGCGAGGTCGGTGGCGCCTGTCATCACCGCGCCGACCGCCGGGCCGACCGTCTTGCCGCCGTCGGCGCCGATGACGTACTTGGCCCGCACCCTGAATTCCTTGTCGGTCGCACGATCCAGAACTACTGCCGTCACGCCGTGCTCGTCCTGCGTGAAGGACTGCAGCTGGTGGTTGTACAGGACCTGCGCCTTATCCTCGGCCGCCGCCATCTCGCGCAGCAGCGGCTCCATCCGCACCTGCGGATAGAGCGTGGATTCGCAGGGGCTGTCCTTGGCGTAGGTCTGCGCCAGCGAGCCGCCGCCGAAGGACTCGATGCGGTAGAAGGTGCGCCGGTCGAGCTCGCCGTCGCCGGCCAGCGTGGTGCACCAGCGGATGTGCGAGATGTGCTTGAGCGGCATGGAGCGCTCGTACACGCGGTCGGCCACGCCGAACTGG
Organism: Variovorax sp. P4_D9; assembly: GCF_056401695.1. Lineage (NCBI taxonomy): Bacteria > Pseudomonadati > Pseudomonadota > Betaproteobacteria > Burkholderiales > Comamonadaceae > Variovorax > Variovorax sp. P4_D9. The sequence continues at coordinate 3,881 of NZ_JBFUIU010000492.1, read as the reverse complement.
CGCAGGAGTTCCATGGTGCGCTGGCTGACGTAGCGCGCCTTGGGCAGGCGTCCCGGCGCCGGATGCCGCTCGATCAGCAGGCTGCGAGTGCCTTGCCGCGACAGGAACAGGGAGGACGCGAGGCCGCAGCCGCCGCCGCCGACGATGAGGACCGGGACTTCGATGTCTTGCATGTTGCTTTCAGGAAGGAGAGGGGGCCGCGACGATGCGTTCGTACAGCGCGCGGTGGCTGCGCACCAGTGCCTCGGTGAGTTCGCCGCGCTGGCCGCGCAGGGCGTCGTCGAGTTCGCGCCAGTCCGCGTCCGACAGGTAGTCGCCGGCCACCGGCAGCACGTAGTTTTCTTCCACTTCCATGTGGCCGAGGTAGACGCGGGTGAAGGTGTGCACCAGCGACCGGAATTGCTCGCGGCGGACGTCACCCAGCATCTGCCAGGCGGTGAGGCCATGTTCCAGCTCGCGCATCGCCGGGCCGCCGCGCTCGTGCTCCGCCTCGAGGCGATCCAGCACCGGGCGCAGCGCTGGGCAGCGCTCCCGGATGCGCGGGAACAGCAGCTCGCTTTCGGTGGCGTGGTGCACGCGCGCCGGCACTTCGTCCAGGTAGAACAGCATGGCGCGCAGGCGGTCGAAGTCGGGCGCGGCGCCGTCTTTGCAACTGGCGTCCACGGTGTCGCGCAGGGCCCGCAGCACGGCGGCTAGGGCGCGATGCTCTTCCAGGATCAACTGGAGGGCGGACTGCTGCATGGACTGCTTTTCGGCGGCATGGCTCCATTGGCTCACTGCAGCAGCGCGGAGTCAGTCCCCGCTGCGGGGGACCCGTGCAAGTTCAGTGCAAGGCTTCGGAAGCGGTCGCCTGGAAACGCTCGTCGTTCCAGCGGCTCCAGCGGGCCAGGTACCAGGTGAGCAGCTCGCGCTCGCTGCCGATCGTGAGGCGCTGGTAGGCGCGCTTGCGGTAGGTCTTGATGGTCTCTTCGCTCACCGTGAGATCGAGCGCGATGCCCACCGAAGACAGGCCGTACAGGATGCGGGCGCAGACCTCGGCTTCGCGCMGCGGCAGGTCGCTGGTGGCGACGATGCAGTTCTCGATCTCGGGCAGCGCCGTCAGGGCCATCGCCACGTTGGGCCGGCTCTGGCAGACGTCGGCGTGCTTGGCCAGCATGGCCACCAGGAGTTCGGCGGCGCGGCCCAGGCGTGCAATGGCTTCGTCGGCAAAGGGCGAGTGCGGGTCGGAGCGCAGCACGCTCAGGCCGAAGGCGCCGCCTGCGGCGCGGCCGCACAGCAGGACGCGGTCGCGGACGTGCGGGTAGACGCGCGGCCTCAGGTCCACGTAGCCGCGGTCGCTGAAGTCGACGTGGATGATGGCGGCATTGGGGCCTTCGACGCAGCGCTGCGCCTCGGTCATGGCGGGGTCGGTTTTCCACAGGCCCTTGACGTAGCTCTCGACGCGGTCGCGGGCGGTGAGCTCGGGTTCCACGCAGCAGGCGGCGACTTCACGCAGCTCGTCGCGGCCCATGCGGAAGGCGGCGAAGTGGTCGGCGCCGCAGAGGGAATGAAGGAAGTTGGCGAGGGCGGGACCGAAGCGGTCCTGGCCGATGCAGTCGACCAGGTGCGCGAGGGCTGCCTCGGGAGAATTGCCGGGTGCGACCCGGTCTGGAACCATCACCGACATCATCGTTTGTCTCCTGGGAGCCTTGGCTTGCGCCGCGCGGGCGCTCGCTGCGTGGCCTCTGGGGTGCCTTGGCAGGTTTCAAAATACGTAATCAGATTACGCTTAACGAAATCCCGAGTACACTAGTGCAAACCCTGGACTCCGATGAAAGGGGCCTCAGGCGTAGCCCATCCGGCGCGACACCTCGGCGGCACGGGCTGCCAGCGCCTGGGCCAGCGGTGCGTCGAGATCGGTATTGATCAGCCCGGCCGAACCCATCACGGTGATGACTCCGGCCACGGCGCCGGCGTGGTCGAACACCGGCGCGGACACGCCGTGCAGTCCGGGATTCAGGTCGCCCTTGATCGCGGCGAGCTTGTGCGTACGAACCGACTCGAACAGCGTTTCCACGTCCTTCTTCATCATATTCGCCACCGCCTTGTTGGGCGTCCCGCCAGGGTGTTGCGCGCCGGACAGCTCGCGCTCGATGAAGGGGCCGGTGACCGAGCGCGGCATGTAGGCGCCGAACACGCGGCCGGTGGACGAGCTCAGCACCGGCATCACCGAGCCGGGCCGGCCGCTGATGATCAGGGCGTCGTTGGTTTCCTCGAAGCGCACGAAGGTCGGGCCCGCCGTGCCCCAGACGGCCAGTCCCACGGTGAAGCCGAGTTCGTCGCGCAGTTCGCCCAGCGTGGGCGAGGCGACCTGGACCACGTTCAGGCGCCGCAAGGCGGCCAGTCCGAGCCGCACCGCCAGCGGTCCCAGGCGGTAGCCGCCGCTGGCGGCGTCGCGCTCGGCGAGGCCGCTGCGGCAGAAGCTCACCAGGTAGCGATGCGCCTTGGGCGGCTGCATGTCGGCGCGCTCGGCCACCGTCTTGAGCATCAGTGGCGCGCCGGTGTCGATCAGCGCCGACAGCACGCGCACGGCTGTATCGACCGCCTGGACGCCGCCGCTTTCGTCTTCCCCCGCGGGGATGTCGTTGTCGTCGTTCATGGCCTCTTTGTGCCCCCTTGCGCCCAGCCTAGCACGGCGGGCGATTTCAGCCGCGCGCCGCCGCCAGGATGCCGGCGAAACGCGCGATGCGCCCGCCCTGGAAGCGCGCGGCGGCGAGCTTCTCCTCGGGCAGGCCCTTGCCGCGGCCGTCGCTGTAGCTGACGCCGTAGGGGTTGCCGCCGGCGGCATAGAGCAACTTGTCCGTGTAGCCCACCGGCACGATGATCGAGCCCCAGTGGTAGAAGACGTTGTGCAGGGCCAGCAGCGTCGACTCCTGGCCGCCATGCAGGTTGCCGGCACCCGTGAAGGCCGCGGCCGCCTTGTCCTGCAGCTTGCCCTGGGCCCACAGGGGCCCCAGCGTGTCGATGAACTGCTTCAACTGCGCGGCCGGCAGGCCGAAGCGGGTCGGCGTGCCGAAGACGAAGCCGTCCGCCCACTCCATGTCGGCCAGCGTGGCTTCCGGCACGTCGCGGGTGGCGTCCAGGTGTTCCTGCCAGCCGGGCTTGGCGGCGATGGTTTCCGGCGGCGCCAGCTCGCGCACCTTGCGCAGGCGCGTCTGGGCGCCGGCGGCCTTTGCGCCTTCCTCGACGGCGCGGGCGATCTGCCAGCTGTGACCTGTGCTGCTGTAGTAGACGATGGTGACGCTGGCCATGGTGTTGTTCTGGTATTGGGAAGGATCCAGGGCGAGCATAGGCAGGGGCCTGGCCGGCGTATGCCCCCCTTGGATGGGACAGACAAGGCGCGCCGCCCGGCTAAGGTGGAGCCATGATCTACGAACTGCGCCTTTACTCCGTCGCCCCCGGGCGGATGGCGGACGTGCACGACCGCTTCAACAATCACTTTCCCGCTTTGTTCGCCAGGCACGGCGTCAACTGCGTCGGCCGCTGGAATGCGGTGGCGGGTCCGGACGCCCCGCGCTTCGTCTACCTGATGGCCTACCGCGACTACGCCGAGCGGGAGGCGGTCTGGGCCAGCTTCTACCAGGACGCCGAGTGGTGGCGCATCCGTGCAGCGACCAACGCCGGCCACGAGATGGTGGAGCGGCACGACCTGTTTTTCCTCAAGCCCAACGCGGCGTGGACGGCCGATGCGGCGCCGGACGAGACCGTCGGCGGGCTGCATGAACTGGTTCAGCAGCAGATCGCGCCCGGGCAGAACGCCAATGCAAACACTTTCCTGAAGGAAACCTGGCTGCCGCTGCTGCGCGAAGCCGGTGCCCGCGTGCTGGGTGTGTTCGACATGG
>NZ_JBFUIU010000491.1:0-6846 GCF_056401695.1 Variovorax sp. P4_D9 | reverse complement strand
CGGCAAGGTGGTCATCGACCCGAACAACTGGCCAGTTCCCGAAGGAAAGTTCGACTTCGCGCCGATTGCGCAGTCCCTCGCAGAAAGGCTCCAGGCCTGGCTCCCCTGCACCCAGGTGGTGAAATGCTTCAACACCATGGCGCAGGAGTTGTTCGAGATGCCGGTGGACGAACTGCGTCGCGATGAGGCCGTTGCCGCCGGGCTTGTTGTCCACGATGACCGGCTGGCCGAGCCGCTTGGTGAGCCCTTGACCCAGCACGCGGGCGGCGGCATCGAGTCCGCCGCCGGCGCTGAAGGGCACGACGATGTGGATCGGCTTGTCCGGATAGGCCTGGGCCAGCGCGCCTGCGGAGGCAAGCGTCAGGGCTGCCGCCGTGAAGGCGCGAAGCAGGGGAATGTGAGGAATCATGGCTGCGTCTCCGTTCGTTGTCGTGCAATGCCGTCGGTACGGCTGGGTATTCGGGGGGTGCGTTGAGGGAGTGCGTGTATCAACCGGCGGTCTCGGCGTTGCGGGCCCACCAGGCCGAGGCGTGGCGGCCGCCAAAGCGGCCGGTCTCGGCCGGCCGCAGAACATCGACCTTCAGTGCGGCGTAGGGGCCGAGCCCCGCGCCCAGGATGAGATAGCGGATGACGTCGCCCAGCGGTTCGACGATGCGCGCATTGCGCAGTGGTCCCATGTCCACTGGCGCGAGGCCCAGGTCACGCGCGAGCGCGGCCACGGTGTCGCGCGCTTCGGCGTGGTCGGAGGCGATGAAGGCCGAGACCTTCTGCGCGCGCAGTTCGTCCACCGGCATCTCGAACAACTCCTGCGCCATGGTGTTGAAGCATTTCACCACCTGGGTGCAGGGGAGCCAGGCCTGGAGCCTTTCTGCGAGGGACTGCGCAATCGGCGCGAAGTCGAACTTTCCTTCGGGAACTGGCCAGTTGTTCGGGTCGATGACCACCTTGCCGTCGAGCGCGGAGATGTCGCCGACTACCTGAGCTGGGTGCACATCGCGGACGCTGTAGAAAACCACGTCGCCGAAAATGGCGGCCTCGCGGTTGCTGCCTGCCTGCGCATGCACTGCCCCGTTTGCTCGCGCCAGGTCGGCGGCATCCATTGCGGTCTGTGGATTGCGCGCGCCGAAGAACACTTCATGTCCGTGAACAGCCCATCCGCATCCCAGAATGCGGCCCATGTTTCCCGTCCCGACAATGCCGATCTTCATCACATCAGCCTCTTCTCAGAGTCGGTCGCCGCGTGGGAATTGGGAGAGCAGGCGATACGAATCGTCCTGATCGTTCGGCTGGCTCAGCGCCATGCCGAAATGCCCGTGGTACAGCGAGTCGTCGACGGGGCGCTGCGTGACCCAATCGCGCACCACGCTGCGGTAGGAAATCTTCCACACGCCATCGCGACACTCATACCGGTTGAACGTGCGGCAAGCTGCGATGGCTTCCGTCGCCGAGGCGTCCGCAGCACGCTCGCGATGGTAGGAAAGGCGGTGCGTCTCGCCCTCGGCCTTGTCGCCGTCTACGCGGTACCACTCGTTGAGGACGTAGTGCGTTGTAAGTTCGTACTTGGGCAGAAAGTCTCGGAACACCCATTCGGCGAACTCCGTGGCACTGCCGCTGTACATATCGCCGTGTTCCTCGATCGCATCCTCGAAGAAGATGGAATGCAACAGCGCGGCGTCACGACGATCCACTCCGCGGCAGTAGGCCATCTCCAGTTCGTGAAGCCGATCTTTCACCAGCAAGTCGCGCAGCTTCTCGTCAGTCGTTTTCGTCATGGGCTGTCTCCTTGTCCTGTTTGCTGGGAAGTCGATCAGTATTAAACAAACCGACCATCTGGTTTGTAAGTGTGATCTATGAAGCTCCCGGCAGCATCAGGGTTTTCGATAGGTGCAGCCCCCGAACACTTCGCGCTTCGCGAGGAGACTCGTCTTCAATCGATAGGGCGAACGTCAGAACGCATTGGCATCGCCCCATTGCGGCTAGGACTACATGCCCCCCCGCTCGGGGCAGTCGCGCGGCACTCAGCGCACAGGGCGCAGCGCAGCGGTCATGAGCGCCGATGCGGACTATGACCATGATCTACACGCACGTACCAAAAGTGGGGAGGTGGTGCTGTGCGAACTCAGGTAACTCGATGAGCTGAGGGTGATGCCACGACGCCGGGCCTGCTAGGCAACCCGAAAGCGGACAAAGGTGAACGTCTCCTGATGGCCGGGACCGTGAGTCTGCAGATGCGCCGGTGAGCTGTCCTTCGAGCCTGGAGCCTCGCCGGACAAGGGCAGCTTTCAGCAACCTCGGGGAATTCACACTCCCGGCCATCAGCCGACATTGGTCAGCGTCTGCTTCCGGGCGTTCCACCCGAAATCGCGCGACGATGCCATCGGTTGAGACGTTCACTCGTAGCTGCCAGCGTGCGCGCGTGCTCCCGTGCGTTGGCCGCGATGATGGGCGTCTCGTGAAGCGTCTTTTCCACGATGCTCGATTCAAGCTCGGCGGTCACGCCTGCGTGCGTCTGGGGAGAGTCAGGATCAGTCCGGCACGATCAAATCGAATCACTCGCGCAACTACCCCCAAGATGCACTCCGGGTCCCTACCGGGGGCACAGGTCTGCGGCCGGCCTTATCGACTCACGCGCTCGGATTTGCCCTGGAACACGTTGCCGGGCGGGCTGATCTGAATCGACCAGGTCGTGTCACCGCCGGGAGCGACAAAGAACTTTGAATGCCACACCATTCCCGGTCTGGAGAGTGCCGCTGCAGTCGTCATTGACCGTGTACGTTCCGTCGGAGCCCGCCGCGGAGTGACGGTGCTGGTGCGCGGCGAGGCGGGCATCGGCAAATCCAGGCTGGTGGAAGAGTTCCAGGCGCGCGCCCGCGATCAGGGATTCGACACGCCCTCGGGCCAGGTGCTGGATTTCGGCGTGGGCAAAGGGCAGGACGCCATCTCGACGCTGCTGAAGACGGTGTTGCAGGTGAACGCGCGCGACGACGAAGCCCACCGCCGCGCGGCGGTGCTGGCTGCCGCCGCGAATGGCCTGGTGACGGACGACGAAATGCTGTGCGTCAACGAGTGGCTCGACCTGCCCCAGCCGAAGCCGCTGGAGGCGATTTTCGAGGCGATGGACAATGCCACCCGACTGCGGCGCGCGAGCGAGGCGCTGGGCTGCCTGTTGCAGCGGGCCGCCGCGGCGCGTTCGCAACTGGTGTTGATCGAGGACATCCACTGGGCTTCGCCCGAGTTGCTGCGGCTGGTGGCGGCGGCCGCCCGTGCGGCCGCCCGGGCGCCGATGGTCCTGCTGCTGACCTCGCGCATCGAGGGCGATCTGATCGACAAGGCCTGGCGGACATCGATCCACGGCAGCGCCTTCATGACCATCGATCTCGCACCCCTGCGGCCGCAGGAGGCGCGCCTGCTGGCCGGCGGGCTGGTGGAGGTGTCGAGCCGCTTTGCGCTGATGTGCATCGAACGCGCGGAAGGCAACCCGCTGTTCCTCGAACAGCTGCTGCGAACCGCGCGCGCCGGCGAGACACCCGGGCTCGCGCCTGCCGTGCCGCCGACCATCCAGAGCCTGGTGCTGGAGCGCATGGACCGCCTCGCCGCGCCCGATCGCGCCGCCCTCCAGGCCGCCGCGGTGATCGGCAAGCGCTTCTCGCTCGGCAACCTGCGCGGTGTCGCAGGCGCACCGAATGCGAGCTGCGACGTTCTGGTGGCAGCCGACATCGTGCGGCCCGACGGCCCGGATTTTCTGTTTGCGCATGCGCTGATCCAGGAGGCCGTCTACGCGTCGACACTCAAGAGCCGGCGACGCGAATTGCATCAGGCCGCCGCGCGATGGTTCGGCGACGACGATCCGGTGCTGCAGGCCGAGCATCTCGACCGGGCCGAGGACGCGGCGGCCGCGGCGGCCTACCTGCGCGCGGCGACCCGGGAGGCCGGGCGCTTGCGCCTGGAAAGCGCGCTGCGTCTGGCCGAGCGCGGCGGCACGTTGGCGTCCGACCCGGCGCTAGGCAACGCCGCAGTCGGCTGCGAACTCGCGTTGCTTTGCGGCGAGATGTTGCGCGAGATCGGACGCACGACCGACTCGATCGCCGCTTTCCAGCGTGCGCTCGAACTGGCCGGCGACGACCTGGGGCGCTGCTGGATGGGCATCGCCGCAGGCTATCGCGTGACGGGCGAATTCGCTGCGGCGATGCATGCGCTCGGCGAGGCCCAGCCGATCGCCGAGCGGCTCGCGCTGATCATCGAACGCTCGCGCATCCACCACACCCGGGGCAACCTCTACTTCGCTCAGGGCCGAACCGCCGAGTGCGACGCGCAGCACGTGCTCGCTCTCCAGCTTGCCGAGCAATGCGGCGACCCGGAAAGCCGAGCGCGGGCGCTGAGCGGCCTCGGCGACGCGCGCTATGCCCAGGGCCGAATGGCCAGTGCGCTCGAGAACTTCAGGCGCTGCGTCGAGCTGTGTGAGGGGCAGATCCGCATCGCCGGACCCAACCGCTGCATGATCGGGCTCTGCCTGTTGTTCGCCAACCAGCTGGACGCCGCCATCGCTGAATGCAATTCGGTTTGCGACGACGCACAGCGCTTCGGCGTCGTGCCCGTGCGGGTTTCCGCACAGGCCACGCTGACTCAGGTGCTCACCGAGGCCGGCCGCTTCGAGGAGGCCGGCGAATCGTGCGAAAAGGCGCTAGAGCTCGCGCGGCAGGCCGGTTCCCGGCGCTACGAAGTGATCGTGCTGTCCATCTCCGCCGAGCACAGCCTGCTGCGGGGAAATCGCGCACAGTCCCGCCACGACCTGGAACAAGCACTGGCGCTGGCACGCCAGACCGGTCTCGGATACTTCGGCTCCGTGATCGAGGGTCGGCTGGCACGAGTGGCCGATTCCGCCGAAGAGCGGGCGGCGCACCTGGCCGCAGGCGAAGCCTTGCTGCAGGACACCGGGCTCGCCCACAACCACCTGTTGTTCTATCGCGACGCGATGGAAGCCAGCCTCGCAGCCCGCGACTGGTCACGCGCGCTGCACCATGCGGCCTTGCTCGAGCGGATGTTCTGAGTCGAGACCTTGCCCTGGGTCGAGCTGATGGTCGAGCGGGCGCGAGCCATCGCCACGGCGGCGGAGACGGGCAATGACGCGGCGTCCATGGCCCGGCTGCGGGCGGTTCGCGCGACGGCGATTGCGGCAAAGAATGGCTGGGCTCTCGCAGGCATCGACCAAGCGCTGACGTAATCGGGAACGGACGTTCGGCTCAGAGTCTCATTGCCGCGTATCCTGCCTACCTCGCCGAATCGCATGGAGATGGAATATGCCAAGCATGTCTGCATTTGTCTTGATCAGCTTCATCGGTTGGACCCTACTCCTACTGGTACTTATGGAAGCTCTTCGTACGCGTCTCGTTGTGAAAGGGGTGGTCGCGGCGAATGAGTTTCAACCTGACAACTCAAACCTGTCGCCGTTTATGCAACGCCTCGGAAGAGCTCACGCCAACTGCCTAGAGGGCATACCAATATTCGGCGGTCTATTGCTCATCGCTATTGCCACCAACAGAACCAATGTGACCGACGGGCTCGCTCCTTGGTTCCTGGCTGCTGGCCTCTTCCAGTCGATCGTCCATCTGTGTTCACTGAGCGTCCCGGCGGTAAATTCTCGATTCCTAGCGTTTGTGGTGCAGATGGGTATTGGCGCGTACTGGGTATGGGTTCTGCTTGTAACCTGGTTCTCGTGAGAGCTAACCAATCGCTGAATACGCAGCCACAACCGGACGTTCATCTTCGCGGCCTGATGGCAAGGAAGGCCAACGCGCCGTCAGAACGAGGCCAGGAATCGAGGTTCGCGGCCGACTTACAACACCCGCGGGCTAATTGCGGGATTGCGTCCGCGAAGTGGGTGTGCACTAACCCGACGAGCATCAACAATCAGGCGCAGAGCGACCGCCCGTTCCAAACTTATAGACACCATGAACCACATGCCGCTGCGAATCATTGCGTCCACTGGGCTCGTCGCAGGTGCCGTCCTCGGATTGGCTGGCACGTTCGTCTCGTCTGCATCGCTTCGCGGACTGGCTTGGGGCCTCGATGGCGTGGCCCTCGTTGTCGCGACTGCGTTGCTGACCATTCATCACTTCCGGCGTGGACGCGACCTGATGGCTGCCGGATTCCTGGTCTTCGCGATCGGCGAAGGCCTGATTCTCTCTGGCGCTGCCATGGAGCCGATTGCCAGTACTCCTTCTTTTGGGAGCGGGGCCGGCTTGTGGGCTGCTTCGCTCGCACTCATCAGCGCGCCCAACATCATGCCCAAGCTGGTCAGGGCGGTCGGGTTCATCGCGTCGGCGTTGTTCGCGCTCGTGGCAGTGGAAATCTTTGCCGGACGCCAACTCACGCCCTTGTCCGCACCGTTGCCGTTCTTCGCCTATCCATTCCTGGTCGCCACGCTGATCGGCTGGGCGTGGTCACATTTCAAAGAGAGAACATGACTCCCGACGCACCGCCTCGCACCAATGCGTGCGGCTGAATCATTCGACAGCGTCCGGCATCTCCCGGTGGCCACAACCAGACATTCAACAGCGCCTTCCAATGCGGAACAACTGAAGACCATGGCCCTCTACTACGTCCTTGCCACTGCAACGAAGCCGCTTCCGACAGCTGGGGACTTTCAGTGGCCCTACGAGGTTTCGATGGCGTTCGATGGAACGCAGCATCTGGTTGGAGTCGCGGAGGGTGTGGGACACGGAGCGGCTGCAGCCTTCCTGACCGCCGCCGAGGCTCTCGACCCATCGTGGGCCCAGCACTTCGCGAGCGCTGACGCCGGCTGGCTCGTGCCCTTCGTGCAAAGGATGGCTGCGGGCGAGCGCGTTC
>NZ_JBFUIU010000490.1:0-6851 GCF_056401695.1 Variovorax sp. P4_D9 | reverse complement strand
GAGCGTGACCTGCGGGAACAGGGCCGCGCGCTGGCCGCGCACCAGCGCCTGGGCCTGCGCGTAGTTGGCGATCGCGGCGGCGATGTTCTGGTTCGAAACCTGCACGCGCGAGGCCAGGTCGTCCAGCGTGGCGTCGCCGAAGAGCTTCCACCATTCGCCGCGGTCGAAGGCGTCGGCCGGTGCGGCGGGTTGCCAGCCGGCTTCCGCGGGGGCCGACTTCCAGGCCGCCGGCGCGGCCACCGGCGGCCGCTCGTAGGCCGGGCCGACGGCACAGCCGGCCAGCATTGCCGCCAGGGCCAGTGCCACGGGAAGCCGGGGAAAAAGACGTTTGACTGCAGTCATGGGTTCGATGCGATCTCGGGTGTGCCGGCCAGCGGGGACGCGCCGCGGCTCAGGAACTTTTCGTTGGCGGGTCGACGGCGCAGCTTGTCGAGCAGCACGTAGACGACCGGCGTGGTCAGGAGGGTCAGCAACTGGCTGGCGATCAATCCGCCGATGATGGCGACGCCCAGCGGTTGGCGCAGCTCCGAGCCGAGCCCGAAGCCGATCGCCAGCGGCAGCGCGCCGAGCGCCGCCGCAAGTGTGGTCATCAGGATCGGCCGGAAGCGCAGCAAGCAGGCCTCGCGCACCGCCTCGGTCGCGCTGAGGCCGCGCGAGCGCTCGGCCTCGAGCGCGAAGTCGATGATCAGGATCGCGTTCTTCTTGACGATGCCGATCAGCAGGAACACGCCGATCAACGCGATGATCGAGAACTCCATACGAAACAGCAGCAGCGCCAGCACCGCGCCGACACCGGCCGAGGGCAGCGTGGTCAGCACCGTGATCGGATGCACCAGGCTCTCGTAGAGCACGCCCAGCACGATGTAGATCACGATCAGCGCCGCGACGATCAGGAACCACTGCTGCCCCTGCGACTGCTGCGCCGCCAGCGCCGTGCCCTGGAAGCTGCCGCGCACGTTGATCGGCATCGCGATGTCGGCCTCGGCCTCGGCCACGATGCGCTTGGCGTCCGACAGGCTGACGCCATCGGCCAGGCTGAACGAGACGGTGCTCGCGAGCTCGGTGTCCTGGTGGTCGATCGAGGTCGGCACCGCCCGCTCGCCGAGCTTGGCGAAGGCCGAGAGCGGCACCATGAGCGTGGTGTCGGTGGCGATCTGYTGGCCGGTCGAGGCGGTGCGCAGAGCCGGATTGGCCGACACCGTGGTCGAGGTGCCGGTGTTGGCGTCGGTCGTGTTCTCGACCGAACTGGTGATCGACTGGCCACTGGCGTCGGTGGTCGTTTTCAACGTCGAGGGCACGTACAGGTCCTTCAGGACGATCGGCGAGCGCTGGAAGCGCGGCGCCCACTCCATCACCACCGAGTACTGGTTGAGCTCGTCGTAGATGGTCGCCACCGCGCGCTGGCCATAGGCGTTGTAGAGCGCGTTGTCGACCGCGGTCGAGGTCACGCCGAGCCGCGCGGCGGCCTCGCGGTCGACGTCGACGAAAGTCTCGACGCCATTGTCGGCATCGTCGCTGTCGACGTCGGTCAGCGCAGTCTCCTGCCGCAACCGGTCGGCCAGCTTGGTGGACCAGGTGCGCAGGTCGGCCAGGTTGTCGCTCTTGAGCGTGTACTGGTAGCTCGAGTTGCTCGAACGCCCGCCCATGCGCAGGTCCTGCACCGGACTCAGGAATACGCGCAAGCCGCTCAGCTGGTTGAGCTGGGGCCGCAGACGGTCGATCACGGCCTGCGTCTTCTCGCTGCGCTGCGACACCGGCTTGAGGTTGACGAACATGAAGCCGCCGCCCGAGCGGGCGCCGCCCGAGAAGCCGACCACGGTATCGACCGCCGGATCCTTGCGGATGATGTCCACCGCCTGGCGCAGCTTGTCGGCGATCGCGCCCGACGAGATGCTCTGGTCGGCGCGCAGCCCGGCGTTGAGCTGGCCGTTGTCCTGCTGCGGGAAGTAGCCCTTGGGGATGGCGTTGAACAGATAGACATTGAGCCCGATCACGGCCAACAGCACCGCGATCACGACGCCCTTGCTGGCCAGAGCCCAGTCGAGGCTGTGGCCGTAGGTGCGCAGCGTGCCGCTCCAGGCCCGCTCGGCCAGCCGGCCGAACCCGGCGCGCAGGCGCCCGGGCAGCTTGCGATCGCCCTCCTCGGCCTCGCTGCGCAACAACATCGCGCACAGCATCGGCGTGGTGGTGAGCGAGATCACCAGCGAGATCAGCACCGAGGCCGACAGCGTCACCGCGAACTCGCGGAACAACCGCCCGACCTGCCCGCCCATGAACAGCAGCGGGATGAACACCGCCACCAGCGACAGGCTGATCGACAGCACCGTGAAGCCGACCTCGCGGGCGCCGCGCAGCGCCGCCTCGATGCGGTTCATGCCGGCCTCGACATGGCGCGTGGTGTTCTCGAGTACCACGATCGCGTCGTCGACCACGAAGCCGGTGGCAACTGTGAGCGCCATCAGGCTCAGGTTGTTGAGGCTGTAGCCCAGCAGGTACATGACGCCGAAGGTGCCGAGCAGCGACACCACGGTGGCAACCGCGGGCACGATGGTGGCGCGCGCTCTGCGCAGGAACAGGCCGACCACCAGCACCACCAGCGCCACCGAGATCATCAAGGTGGCCTCGATCTCGCGCAGCGAGGCACGGATGGAGTTGGTGCGGTCGGAGGCGACCTGGACATCGATGTCCTGCGGCAATTGCGCGCGCAGTTCGGGCAGCAGCTCGCGCACGCCATCGACGGTCTCGATGATGTTGGCGCCCGGCGATTGCGTGACCAGCACGATCACCGCCGGCTCGCCGTTGAAGAGGCCCAGGGTTCGCGTGTTCTCGACGCTGTCGATCACGCGCGCCACGTCGCCCAGGCGCACCGCGGCATTGTTGCGCCAGGCGATCACCATGTCGCGGTATTCGGAAGCGTGCCGGCCCGGGGCTGGCGTGTAGATCTGCAGCCGGCGGTCGGCGCTCTCGATCGCGCCCTTGGGCCGGTTGGCATTGTTGGCCTGGATCGCGGCCCGCACGTCCTCAGTGCTGATGCCGAAGCGGTTGAGCGCGAAGGGCTCGAGCTCGACCCGCACCGCGGGCAGCGAGCCGCCGCCGATCTCGACCTCGCCGACGCCCTCGACCTGCGACAGCCGCTGGCTCACGATGTTGGAGACCGCCTCGTAGATCTGGCCCGGCGTGCGGGTCTTCGAGGTCAGCGCCAGGATGATGACCGGCGCCGCGGTCGGGTTGCGCTTGCGGTAGGTCGGGTTGCTGCGCAAGGTGGCCGGCAGGTCGGCGCGGGCGGCGTTGATCGCGGCCTGCACTTCGCGCGCGGCGCTGTCGATGTTGCGGCTCAGGTCGAACTGCAGCGTGACGCGGGCCGAGCCGTTGGAACTGGTCGAAGTCAACTCGTTGACGCCGGGGATGATGCCGAGCCGTCGCTCCAGCGGCGTGGCGACGCTCGACGCCATGGTGCTGGGGCTTGCGCCGGCCAGGCTGGCCTGCACCGAGATCGTCGGGTAGTCGACCTGCGGCAGCGGCGACACCGGCAGCACGAAGAAGGCGACGATGCCGGCCAGCGCGATGCCGATGGTCAGCAGCATCGTGGCGATCGGGCGCTCAACAAAGGGCTTGGAGAGGTTCATGGGGCCTCTCAGTCTTGCGTGAGGCCGCAAGTCATGCCGCAACCCTCTGCCCGAACCGCCGCCCCAGCCGATCGAAGGCGAGATAGATGACGGGCGTCGTGAACAAGGTCAGCACCTGGCTCACCACCAGCCCGCCAAAAATCGCCAGCCCCAGCGGCCGCCGAAGCTCGGCGCCCTCGCCCCAGCCCAGCATCAGCGGCAGCGCCGCGAAGAGCGCCGCCAGCGTGGTCATCAGGATCGGGCGGAAGCGCAGCAGCGCCGCCTGGTGGATCGCCTCCAGCGGGCCCTTGCCCTGGCTGCGCTCGGCGTCGATCGCGAAGTCGATCATCATGATCGCGTTCTTCTTCACGATGCCGATCAAGAGGATGATGCCGATGATGCCGATCACCCCGAGGTCGTTGCCGGTCATCATCAGCGCCAGCAGCGCACCGACACCGGCCGAAGGCAAGGTCGACAGGATGGTCAGCGGATGGATGTAGCTCTCGTAGAGCACGCCCAGCACGATGTACACGCACACCACCGCGGCCAGAATCAGCCACAGCTGGTTGGTCAGCGACTTCTCGTAGGCGCCGGCGGCGCCGAGAAAGGTCATGCTCACGCTCGGCGGCAGCGCGATCTCCTTCGCCGCGGCGCGGATCGCCGCCACCGACTTGCCGAGCGACACGCCCGGCGGCGTGTCGAAGCCGACGGTCGCGGCCGGGTACTGCGCCACGCGCGTGACCTGCAGCGGCGCGAACTGCTCGCGCACCGTGGCCAGCGCGGACAACGGCGTCGCCGTGCCGGCGCCGGTGCGCAGCTGCAGCGTGCCCAGGCCCTCCGGCGAGGACAGCGGCTCGCGCTGGGCCTCGAGGATCACGCGGTACTGGTTGGTCTCGGTGAAGATGGTCGAGACGATGCGCTGGCCGAAGGCGCTGTAAAGCGCATCGTCGACCGAGCTCGCCGTCACCGACAGCCGCGACGCCGTGTTGCGGTCGATGTCGACATAGGCCGACAGGCCCTTGGCGCCGGCGTCGGTGGTCGGATTGCGCACCTGCGTCACGCTGCGCAGGCGCTCGACCAGCTTCAGCGCCCACTCGTTCACCGTCGTCGTGTCGGCGCCTTCGAGCGAGACGCGGAACTCGGTCGGGCCGGTCTCGGCGTCGATGGTCAGATCCTGCGTCGGCTGGAGGTAGAGCGACACGCCAGCCACGCCGTCGCGCACCCGCTCGCGCAGCCGCTGCATCACCACGGCCTGGTCGCCGTGGCCGGCGCGCAGGTTGATCAGCATGCTGCCGGTGTTGAGCGCCATGTTGTTGGCCGCATCGACCCCGACCACCGAGCTCAGGCTCTGCACGTCCGGGTCGGCCAGTACGATGTTGGCCGCGGACTGCTGCAGCTCGGCCATGCGGACATAGGACACTTCCTGGGCAGCCTGCACGCGGGCCTTGAGCTGGCCGGTATCCTGGGTCGGAAACAGGCCCTTGGGAATCCACACGTAGAGCGCCACCGTGAGCGCCAGCGTCAGCAGCGCCACCACCAGCGTCAGCGGCTGGTGGCGGAACACCCACTGCAGCCAGATGTCGTAGCGCGCGATCACGCGGTCGAAGAAGCGCTGCACCGCGGCACCGAAGCGCCCGCCTTCCTCGGCCTGCGGCTTGAGCCAGCGCGCCGACATCATCGGCACCAGGGTTAGCGAGACCACGGCCGAGATCAGGATCGTGATCGCCAGCGTCACCGCGAACTCGCGGAACAATCGCCCGACCACGTCGCCCATGAACAACAGCGGGATCAGCACCGCGACCAGCGACACCGTCAGTGAAATGATCGTGAAGCCGATCTGCGTCGCGCCCTTCAACGCGGCCTGGAACGGCGGGTCGCCCTCTTCGAGGTAGCGCGCGATGTTCTCGATCATCACGATCGCGTCGTCGACCACGAAGCCAGTCGCGATGGTCAGCGCCATCAGGCTCAGGTTGTTGAGGCTGTAGCCCAGCAGGTACATCAGTCCGCAGGTGCCGATCAGCGAGATCGGCACCGCGATGCTGGCGATCACCGTGGCGCGCACGCTGTGCAGGAAGAAGAAGATCACCAGCACCACCATCACCACCGCCAGCGCGAGCTCCAGCTGCACGTGGCGCACCGAGGCCCGGATGCCGGTGGTGCGGTCGCTCAGCACCTCGACCTTGAGCGCGCCCGGCAGCGAGGCCTCGAGTTCGGGCAGCAGCTTCTTGATGCCGTCGACCGTGCCGATCACGTTGGCGCCGGGCTGGCGCTGCACGTTGAGGATGATGGCCGGATAGAGCTTGCCGTCCTGCTCGCCCTGCTTCGCGTTGGCGCCGGCCCAGGCGCCGAGCTGGGTGTTCTCGGCGCCGTCGATGACGCGCGCGACGTCGCTCATGCGCACCGGCGCGCCGTTCTTCCAGGCCACGATCAGGTTCTTGTAGTCGGCCGCGGTCACCAGCTGGTCGTTGGCGTTGATCGTGTAGGCGCGCTTCGGGCCGTCGAAGCCGCCCTTGGCGCTGTTGGCGTTGGCGGCCGCGATCGCGGTGCGCAGGGTGTCCAGCCCGATGCCGACCGCGGCCAGCGCGTTGGTGTTCGCCTGGATCCGCACCGCCGGGCGCTGGCCGCCCGACAGCGACACCAGTCCGACGCCGCCGACCTGGCTGATCTTCTGCGCCAGCCGCGTGTTGACGAGGTTCTRCACCTCGGTCAGCGGCATGGTCTCGGAGCTCACGGCCAGGGTCAGGATCGGCGCATCGGCCGGGTTGACCTTGGCATACACCGGCGGCGCCGGCAGGTCGGCCGGCAGCAGCGAGCCGCCGGCATTGATCGCCGCCTGCACCTGCTGCTCGGCGACGTCCAGGGTCTGGTCGAGCGCGAACTGCAGCGTGACGATCGAGACACCGGTGGCGCTGGTCGAGCTCATGCGGTCGAGCCCGGCCATCTGGCCGAACTGGCGCTCCAGCGGCGCAGTGACGGTGCGGCTCATGACCTCGGGGCTGGCGCCCGGATAGAGCGTCTGCACCTGGATCGTCGGATAGTCGACCTGCGGCAGCGCCGCCAGCGGCAGGAAGCGGAAGCCGACCAAGCCCGCGAGCACGATCGCGAGCATCAGCAGCGCGGTCGCGACCGGCCGCTCGATGAAGGGACGCGAGGGACTCACCACGCCTCCTTACTGCGGCGCAGGCCGCTGCCTGCGGCCCTCGCCACCCGGCCCTCCGGGCGTTCGCGGCCCGCGCGGGCCGGAGG
>NZ_JBFUIU010000489.1:0-6855 GCF_056401695.1 Variovorax sp. P4_D9 | reverse complement strand
ATACCCCACCTCACCCGAGCGAAGCCCCACGCCGTTACCGCGCAACCGACCACGGCGCCCGCGGCCACCAGCAGGAAGGTGGACTCAAGACTGAGCTTCCCGGCGAACACCAGTGCCGCGCCGGACAGCGCGCACAGGAAGCGCAAGCTACCCGCAGCGAGCGGCCAGCCGACGCGCCGAGCACCTTGCCCTGCGAAGTACAACGCCATCGCGATGGCGATGAAGCCGAAAGCCGGGCCCATCACCCGCAGATAGTGGCTACCGACGGCCAATACGTCAGGGTCGTTCGTGAAGTGAGACATCCACAGGCTGGGCATGAATGCCACGCTGCGGCCCAGCACTTCGAGCAGGCCACCGACGAACAGTGCGTTCACCAGTGCAGCGCGCCGGGCACGCGGGATGTCGTCGGCGCCGATGCATGTTCCGACGACGGTGATGGCGGCGGTACCGAAGCCGAACATCACGGGCACCAGCAGCATTTCGAGCCGGGACGCGATGCCGTAGCCCGCGATCGTTGCCACGCTAAGGGTCCCCGCAGCGGCAGTGATCGCGCCGATCGAAAGCGTCGACATCGCGGCGTTAAGGGTTGAGAGCAAGCCCACGCCAAGGATGGCACTGAAATGGTCACGCCGCAGCGGGTGCCGGCGAAGTCGAAGTTTCGAGCCCACCGAACGCATATAGAAAAAGATCGCCGCCAGCGAGCCCGCGGTGCACAGCACCTGTGCGACGCCCGCACCGGCCACGCCCATTCTCGGAAGCCCCAGTCCGCCCAGAATCAGGATTGGGGAAATGAGGAGTCCGGCTCCAACGCTGCCGAGCATGATCAGTGCGGGCGTCCTGACGTTGCCCGCGCCCCGCAACGCCGATTGCAGCAAGCTCGAAACCCAGAAAACGATTGCGCCGCCGAAGAGAATGTTCGAGTACTGGAGCGCTTGCTGCAAGGACGCGCCGGTGCCGCCCAATCCGCGATAGAGCATCGGACCCGCGGCGAACACAGCCACGGTGAAGAGCCCGCCCGCGACGATCGCGATCACGACGCTGTGCCATACGAGGCTTTCGGCCTCGTCTTGCCGGCTGGCGCCGAGCGCGCGCGCGACTGCGGAGGAGACCCCGCCGCCGACGCCGCCGTGGGAGACCATGGTCATCAGCAGCATCACAGGCACCACCAGCGAGGCCGCTGCGATCGCGTCGACACCCAGCCCGCTCACGAAGTAGGTTTCGGCCACGCTCAATACCGTCTGCATGAAAAGCACGGTCACAGTGGGCAGTGCGAGCCGAATCAGCAGCGGCAACAACGGCGCGTGCAGCAGGGGGTTTCGCCCCATCGGGTCGGATGTGAACCGAGCGACCGCAACGGCCGACTCAGAGGCGTCGGCGGCGCCGGCGTTCTGGGAAATTGTCATCAGGTTTCGACCAGCAACTGGCGTCCAATGTGGTGACCCGCGGCTTGTCGCCCTTCTGCCACCGGATTGTGGCTGCCTCACGCAGGGCGTGAGCAAGGGGGCAGGGGTTGCTCAATTGGCTTTCGCGCGCAGGTCGTTGGGGTGCGGCAGCGTCGAGATGACCTTGCTGTTGAAGCGGGAGCCCGTGGCGACATTCTGGTCGGGCCTCAGGTTGTGGTGAATTGCTTCGGCTTCAACGAGCGAACGTGCCTTCGATTCGGCCAGGGTTTCGGCAACGCGAGAGCCTCTGACCACGTTCTGGTTCGGAGCCGTGGCAGTGCGCACTGCTTCGACATTCACCTCCTCGCGCGTCTTGGAGGAGACTGCGTTGTGAACACCGTCGTACGCCTCTGCGTGGGCGCCTGCAGCGACCAGAAAGGGCAGGACCGTGACGGATGCGCTCTTCATTGCTTTCGTGAGTTTCATGGAAGTTCCAGAGTAAGGGGTTGGAGCAAGCTTCCTGCGGTGCTCATCGCGAGTGCCTGCTATTCAAGTCTTGCGCCGAATGCGAGGTCGACGATCACGCGATCGAGACACGCCACGTTTCCGTCGTCGAAACCTTATGCGGTGCAGCAGCCGGGAGCCCAATCCGCATGAACGAGCGTGCCGCTGACGACATGCGGGCTTCAAATTGGCCTGCGATCGGCGCAACGTGGCGCGGATTTCCGTGGGCCTCCCGCCCTGTGAGACGGAGCTGCGCCGAGTTTTGGACAGTCCATCGCGATCTCCCGGACGCGCAGGGGCAGGGCACTTTGATCGCGTGCCTCGCTCTTCTGATACCACAACAATGAATTAGCTCGAGCTGTTTGCCTTGCAGATCAAATTTTCGTGCAACAGGGTTCAATTCGTGGAGTCGTGGAGGAGCCTGGATGTCGCACGCGCTATCGAGGTTTCGTCTCCGTGAACGTAGCGTTGCGAATTGCGCGCACGAAGGTCGTAGCTGCGTCCCTAAGAATGATTTGGAGGGGGGAGTCTCTTGATCTCGATCCCGAAATCCCTGGCGCGTGCGTGGTCTGCCATTGCTCGCAACCTCGACAGGCAGGTCAATGGTTCTATGGAGCAGAGATGAAACCGCAGCACATCGACTACATCGTGACCGCCGCAGTCTTCATGGCGCTGAGCATCTCGATCGCTCGTGCCGAGACCCGCGACGGAGTTCTCCGGGCCCAAGGCCTGAGCACGCGCGGAACGACTGACCCGAAACCCGCGGTTACGACGCGAGCCAGTCTTCCGCCGAGCGGCAATCAATGGCGTAGCGGCACCCTTGACCATGCCGAAGGCGCGTGAAATCCGTGAGCGCTCGTGCCGTCGAAGACGCGCACTCCAAGCTGCGCCGGATGGAGCGCTTTGTGGCAGCTCACTTCGACGATGAGCTTGCCAAAGTAGGCCTGAAGGCCACGCAACTCGGGCTGCTTTCTGAAGTTATTCGGTTGCAGCCGGTGTGCCCTGGTGAACTAGCACGTGCTCTGTCGATAGATCCATCGACGCTGACACGCAACATGAAGCCGCTATTGGCCGCAGGGTGGATCGAGGTGGGCCCTGGCAGCGACGCTCGCAGCCGCAGCACCCGCATCACCCATGCGGGGCATGCCAAGCAGTCGAAGGCGCAGCAACGGCTATTCACTGCGCAGCGATCGATAGAAGAGAAGCTCGGTCCCCGGCGAATGGCCGAACTGGAGAAGTTGATTCACGAATCCCTCGACATTCTCACCGCCTCGTGATGAATGCCGAGAAAAGCGCATACTGGTCATACGAGAAGCCTTCTCAGTGATGCCTCGGTGGCGAAAGTCTACGCACAACCCCCGACCGATACGCGGTTGCGCACAGCCGATGAAATGGACGCGTCCATTGAATCCAAGCTATCGCAGCACGCGCGAGTTGCGCTGGCCTCAGCCGGAGCGTGGGCAAATCCTTGGATCACGCTGTGGCGCAGCGACGACTTCGATCAACGGAGGCCCGAAGGACTTCGGCAAGCCATCTAGCTTCGTGGCTGCGGTGCAGGGGGTGTAAGCGTCCGGCCAACCCGTCTTGATTCCCGCTGTCGGGCCTAGGAGCATCGTGTTCACTACTCCACTATGTCTTGGCGGACACGTGAACACTATCGAGACGACGGTGAAGGGAGTTCGGCGTCGCAGGCGCCGTCACACTGATGAGTTCAAGGCGAACCTGGTCGCCGCCTGCTCTCGGCCCGGCGTGTCGATCGCCTCGGTGGCTTTGGCCAATGGCATCAATGCGAATCTGTTGCGCCGCTGGATCGAGCAAGACGGTCAACGGTTGCCCAGCACCGACTCTGTCGAGACGACGGTCGACATGCCGCGGGATCGGGGCAGCGGGCGGCAGATGTGTGGCCCGTCAGGCGGCGATATTTCATCGCTCGGTCCAATAGGTCTTCGATCAGCGAATAGAGGCCATGACGTGCATGGCGAGCGAAGCGCATGTCTGGGCTTGGGGCAGAAGGCAGGCGCCGGCGTGAGCCCTTTCGAACCCGCGATGGATCCTCGCTCATCGCCGCGCGTGCTCCGCGCGGAGGCAAACCAAGGGATCCCATCGTCGGCTTGTCCGGTTTCACTCGGATGGCTTCTTGCCCCGCGCTGCCCGCGCGCCCTGCGGCTTCCCATCAGCCTCTCTCCGTTTCTCCGCCAGGCCTGCCTCGAGCCGTCGCAGCGCTGTCACCGTCGTCGCCTGCTCTTCGCGCAACCGGGCGATCTCGCGCTCGGCCTGCTCTTCCTGGCGCCGCAGCCGGTCGCCCAGATCCGCAGCGCGCTGCTCTGCCCCGGCGGCGCGCTCACGGAGGGTCGCAAGCTCTACTCGCATCTCCTGTTCCGCGCGCGACCAGGCGGCCGCCGCCTCGCGGTGCGCGGCATTCTCGGCCTGTAGCGCCTGCTCTGCCGCCGCCTGCGCGGTGCGTGCTGCCTCGTGATCTGCCGCCCGGGCCTTCTGCTCCTTCGAAAGATCTGCGGCAGCCTGGCGCCCGGCCACCCGCTCGCGATCCACATCCGCCAGGAGGCGGCGCTCATGGGCGACGTGGCGCTGCTCGGCTTCCTTTGCGTCACGTTGCGTCGCGCCGAGTTCCATTGCTGCCGTCTCGCGCAGGGCTTCCTTGCTGGCC
Source organism: Variovorax sp. P4_D9 (assembly GCF_056401695.1). Classification (NCBI taxonomy): domain Bacteria; kingdom Pseudomonadati; phylum Pseudomonadota; class Betaproteobacteria; order Burkholderiales; family Comamonadaceae; genus Variovorax; species Variovorax sp. P4_D9. The sequence continues at coordinate 2,304 of NZ_JBFUIU010000489.1, read as the reverse complement.
ACGGCCTCATCGAGMGCCTTGCGCAGGCGCCGCACTTCGGCTTCSGARTCACYSAGMAGSCGAGCMGATTCCTGCTGCTGTGTGTGCATCTGGGCCTCGATCGCCGCGACCGCCTGGCGCGAGGACGCCAGCGCCTCGTCGAGAGCGACGCGGGCCTGCTCGAAGGAGGCTTCGCGCTGGGTCAGTTCCGATTCCTTCTGAACCAGAGCCTCGCGCTGCAGCTCGAGCTCGCGCCGGGCGGCTTCGGATTTCTGGACCTGCACCTGGTCGGCCTCGCGACGCGCGGTGTCCCAGAACAGCTTGGCGGCCTGAACGATGGCCAGGGGGAGCTGGTGGGCCTCGCCGTCGGCCAGGTTGGCGCCATGGCCGTCCAGGCGCTTGCCGAGCGTGGCGAACCATCGCTCGAGCATGGGGCTCACGGTGTTGGGCGAGCCGCTGCCGATCTTCTGGCGCACGCGCTCGATGGTCGGCCGCAGGCCCTCGTGCAGCAGCGCGTCGGCGGCTTGCCAGACCTGGGCCTCCTGGATGCCGCGGCCGCCGCGGATCGGGTGGATGTTGTCGCTCGAACTTTTCAGATCCATACCGGCTTTCCTTGCAATAAAAACGTATTGCAAGATATTCACTGGAAGTCGGCGCGCGGGGGCACCGCCCAGCGCTCAGACGCTTTGATGCTCGTGCTGGAGCAGTCGTGCATCTGATGCACGACGAGCCTCTCTTGCCGGCCTATCGCCTGCAGAGACGAATCCCAATGTCGACTCGATCAGGAGGACGGTGGCTGCGCAGCTACGAGCAGCGAAGCAGACCTACTCTTGAATGTCGTCTGGCCACAGCTGCTTGCCGTGCAACACACGCAGGATTCGGATCGCGTCCCCGATGATGCGATAGGCGCCGACGTAGGGCGTTTTACTGATGACCAGTTCTCGTGTGTCGTCGACGCGACCGGGGCGCCCGAACTCCGGGTGATCGATCAGCACTTCGATCTGCCGCGCGATGCGTTCGTCTATCGCGATTGCCGCGCGCGGGCTGTCCTGCTCAATGTCGTAGTAGTCGAAAATCCCGGTCGTCGAGCGCCACAGGCGACCATTCAATTCTCACGCGCCACCCTTGGCACTCCTGCGCAGCGCCGCGGCGCGACGATTTGCGAAACGGGCTTCCACTTCATCGTGCGGAATGGGAGTACGCGGATCGTTTAAAGCTTCCTGCACCTTGGCCCGAAACCAAGCGTCATGAGCATCCGTGTCGGCGACCAGGCCGACAGGAAKCGCACCTTCATTGGCAACGCGCGTCAGCACGATCCGAACGACGTCCGAAACCGTCAGGCCCAATCCGTCGAGGACTTCGACGGCGCGGTCCCGAACATTTGCGGCGATGCGGGTTTGCACCAAGGCATTGGCAGTGGTCATCAACGGCTCCAAACAGCGGGCGAGGAGAAATTGTAATGCAAATGAATGGCATGGCGCCGCCGCAAGCAATGACCCGACAGCTCACTGCGCCTGCCCCTTGTCGCGCGACTCGTTCGCACGTGCGCTCGCCGCGACGCGCCTCGGTTCTGTTTATGCGTCAACTGACACTCTGCATGAGACGCTTGAGGCACATCGGACTGGCGCCGAAAAGAGGGGCTTATCGCAAGAAGATGACACCGCGAGTTGTGCCGCGGTCCATCATGCGATAGGGCACCATGACGCCATAACGCGCGCTTATCGGGCCCAATCCATGCACGACGACACAATCGGCGCAATGTCTCAGAGAGACTGGTACTGCCTTTTCGCCAACCCCGCCGACAGCAGTCCTTGGCCAACGGATCGATGAGGCCGTCAGCTGCCAGGCTCGGCCGTGAACTGGTACTCACGGCCAATACCGGAAGTTTGTCTCGACCCTCCAGTTCTCTCTCGATAGTGTCGTGCGGGGTTCTGGCCTGGCTAGGAGCCCGTCGGACTTGAGCCGCGGGGATCTGTTCGTTTGACCGCGCGGCGTCGATTGCTACGGCGCGAGGCGGAGTTGCCTTCCTCGAGGGGCTTGAGCGCCCCGCGAGTCGCCCAAGGCCCGTTGCAAGGCCAAGTTGTCGGGGTCGTGGGGGGCATCTGCCTCCCTCTTTATGCCGCCCGCAGCACATGCAGCCGCTTGATATTCCAGGCCATCGTCACCAGCGACCATTCGCCGCGCGCCTTGTCCAGCCCGCGCATGCTCATCTGGCTCCAGCCCATCACGCGTTTGATGATCCCGAACACCGGCTCCACCGTCTGCTTGCGGAGTCCATACAGTACTCGACCCTCTTTCGTCCCCAGCCGATGGGCCATCCTGACC
>NZ_JBFUIU010000488.1:0-6863 GCF_056401695.1 Variovorax sp. P4_D9 | reverse complement strand
CCCGTACACCGTCCACTATGCGTACGACACCGTCGCGCTGGCCAAGGGCACGGGCGGGGCGGTGGTCGCGAACGGCGGCAAGAACTGGTTCTTCCTGACGGCCGACTATGCCTTCGGCGCGGCGCTCGAGGGCGACACAGCCAAGGTCGTGAAGGAGAAGGGCGGCACGGTGGTCGGCAGCGTCAAGCATCCGCTCAACGCTTCGGACTTCTCGTCCTTCCTGCTGCAGGCGCAGAACTCGAAGGCGCAGATCCTGGGTCTTGCGAATGCCGGCGGCGACACCATCAACGCGATCAAGGCGGCGAAGGAATTCGGCATCACGAAGAGCATGAAGATGGCCGGCCTGCTGGTCTTCATCACCGACATCCACAGCCTGGGTCTCAAGAACACCGAAGGCCTGCTGCTGACCACCAGTTGGGACTGGAACCTCAACGAGCAGACGCGCGCCTTCGGCAAGAAGTTCTTCGACAAGACCAAGCGCATGCCGACCGACATCCARGCCGCCGACTACTCGGCCACGATGACCTACCTGAAGGCCGTCCAGGCGGCCAAGAGCACCGACGCCGACAAGGTGATGGCCGAGCTCAAGAAGATGCCGATCAACGACTTCTACGCCAAGGGCTCGATCCGCGCGGACGGCCRCATGGTGCACGACATGTACCTGATGCAGGTCAAGTCGCCGAGCGAGTCGACCCAGCCCTGGGACTACTACAAGGTGGTCGCCAAGCTGCCCGGCGACGAGGTCTTCACGACCAGGGCCGAGAGCAAATGCGCCATCTGGAAGTGATCTGATCTCCTGACCTCCTCGTTTATCGCCATCTTCTCGTCATGCAAATATCACTGCCCGCTCTCTTGAGCCAGCTCCTCCTGGGGCTGGTCAACGGGTCGTTCTACGCGATCCTGAGCCTCGGGCTCGCAGTGATCTTCGGCTTGCTCAACGTCATCAACTTCGCGCACGGCGCGCTGTTCATGCTGGGGGCGGTGCTGACCTGGATGGCGATGAATTACTTCGACGTCAACTACTGGGTCATGCTGGCGGTGGCGCCGGTCATCGTGGGGCTGTTCGGCATCCTGATCGAGCGCCTGCTGCTGCGCTGGATCTACAAGCTCGACCATCTTTACGGCCTGCTGCTCACGCTCGGCCTGACACTCTTGATCGAAGGCGTGTTTCGCTCGATCTACGGCGTCTCGGGCCTGGCCTACGACACGCCCGACGCGCTCGCCAGCGCCACCGACCTCGGCTTCATGATCCTGCCCAATTACCGGGCCTGGGTGGTGGTGGCATCGCTGGTGGTCTGTTTCGCGACCTGGTTTGTGATCGAGAAGACGCGGCTCGGCGCCTACCTTCGCGCCGGCACCGAGAACCCGCGGCTGGTCGAAGCCTTCGGCGTCAACGTGCCTCTGATGATCACGCTGACCTACGGCTTCGGCGTCGCGCTAGCCGCCTTCGCGGGCGTGCTGGCGGCGCYGGTGATCCAGGTCTCGCCGCTGATGGGGCAGAACCTGATCATCGTGGTGTTCGCGGTCGTGGTGATCGGCGGCATGGGCTCGATCATGGGCGCAATCTTGACCGGGCTCGGGCTCGGTGTCATCGAAGGCCTGACCAAGGTGTTCTATCCCGAGGCTTCCTCGACCGTCGTGTTCGTGATCATGGTGATCGTGCTGCTCATCCGTCCGGCCGGCCTGTTCGGCAAAGAGAAATGACGCGGCCCCAACGCATAGAGCCATGAGAAAAATCACCCCTGTCGTCTACGCGCTGCTGTTGATCGCGCTGCTCGTCGCCCCTTTCGCCGGCGCCTACCCGGTGTTCGTGATGAAGCTGATGTGCTTCGCACTGTTCGCCTCGGCCTTCAACCTGCTGCTCGGCTATACCGGGCTGCTGTCCTTCGGCCATGCGGCCTTCCTCGGCGGCTCAGCCTACGTGGCCGGCCATGCAATGAAAGTCTGGGGCCTGACGCCCGAACTCGGCCTCATCGCGGGCACCGCGGCCGGCGCATTGCTGGGCTGGGTCTTCGGCATCCTGGCGATCCGCCGCCAGGGCATCTACTTCGCGATGATCACGCTGGCGCTGGCGCAGATGGTGTTCTTCGTCGCGCTGCAGGCCAAGTTCACGGGCGGCGAGGACGGCCTGCAGGGCGTGCCACGCGGCAAGCTCTTCGGCTTCATCGACCTGCAGAGCGACCTCGCGATGTACTACGTCACGCTGGTGATCGTGGTGGCCGCTTTCCTGCTGATCGTGCGCACCATCCATTCGCCCTTCGGCCAGGTGTTGAAGGGCATCAAGGAGAACGAGCCGCGCGCGCTCTCGCTGGGCTACGACGTCAGCCGCTTCAAGCTGCTGGCCTTCGTGATCTCGGCCGCGCTGTCGGGCCTCGCGGGCTCGCTCAAGACGCTGGTGCTGGGCTTCGCGACGCTGTCGGACGTGCACTGGAGCGCCTCGGGCCAGGTCATCCTGATGACGTTGGTCGGCGGCCTCGGCACCTTGTCGGGCCCGCTGGTCGGCTCGGCCGTGGTGGTGCTGCTCGAGAACAAGATCGGCGAACTGGGCCACCTGCTGGCGCGCATCTCGACCGTCGACTGGTTCAACACGCTGGGCGAGTCGGTGACCATGGTCACGGGGCTGATCTTCGTGATCTGCGTGCTGGCTTTCCGGCGCGGGATCATGGGCGAGATCATCGCGTTTATCGATCGGCGGCGCGGGGCGGCGAGAGGCTGAGCGGCTTCGCCGTCAGCAGGATGGTTTCCCTTCGGCCCTCCAGCGCCCCGCGTGTGCATCGAACGAAACAAGGCATCCAACTGTCCCGCGAAGCGCTCGGGCTTGAATAAGGACGAGGCCGGCACGCGTTCGGCCAAGATGGCACGCAAGGGCGCGGCGCCGCGGCGCATCCTGCGCCAATCCGATCGCCAGTCGCCTGTAGCCCGTGCTGTCCGTGCTCACCAATTTCGGGCAATCCGACGGCGTGCCACAGGCTCGCCGACATGCGGCTGACAAAGGTCTCGCCCGCGCACGTCACGAGCGGCACACCCGCGCGCAGCACGTCGCTGGTCGTGGTGCCCGAAGGGTTCAGCGCGATGTCGGCCAGCGCGATCGGCGCCTGGTGCGCGGGCCAGCGGCTGGCGCTGGGCGAGACCAGGCGCTCGGGCGCGACGCCGCGCCGGGCGGTCTCGTCGCGCTGGTTCCGCGCGGTCGTCTCGAATCCGGGCGGCGCCAGCCACAACACGCTGCCCGGCACCGCCTGCAGGATGTGGCACCAGTCGTCCCATAGCTGCGGATTGAGCTTGAACATCTGGTTGAAGCACCGGTCAGGTCGACCAGGACGTCGATGCCGTCGTCGCGGATGCGCCGCGCAGCATCGAGGTCGTCCACGCCGCCGATGTCGATGAAGTGGTCGGCCGCTGCTGCAGCGCACCGCGCGGCGCATCGTCGACCCGCGGGCCGTAGGCATAGAGGAACACTTCGGACTGCGTCGGATCCTGCGCGGCGATCATCCGCGCCGAGCCGCGCCGACGAGGGCCTGCCAGAGAGCAGGGCCTCGCGATAGCATTGCTCGGCGGCCGCGAGATCCTTGCGGTTCTCGAGTTCGAAGCCCAGGTTGGTATGGGCATTGGCGTAGTCGGGCTTGGCGGCCAGGGCCTGCTGGTAGCAGTGCAGGGCTTCGTCGCGCCGGCTGGCCTGGAAGCTGCGGGCCAGCAGGTTGCAGCGGGTGAGGCTTGGGGGCGCGGGATCGGTTCATGCATAGGCAACGGGCACTCTAGCGGCGCGCCCCCCTTTTTGTCCTCCAGGCCGTCGCTCCGAGCAATGCGCGATGTCGCGGCGCATATCGGGAAAGGGACTGCGGCATTGCGCGTGATTTCGGGCGTGTTCGAAGACCCCGCATTGCGGCCCCCGTAGCCTCGTCTTGCGCACGCCTCGGATGCTGCGCTTTCAGACCCGTCTGATGGGCGCTGGGGGCCGGACGGCGGATCATCGGCCTCGGCTGCCACACGAAGGCGGGCCCCCACGCACCTTTCCTTCCTGATGCCGACCATCGACCCTGAGCAGTTTCCGTCTGTTGAATCGGGCCCGCGCATGAAATCGACCGCGGCGGCCCTGCAATCCGTGCCCGCCCGCGCCAGCTTGCCGCAGCTGCCCGAACTGCGTCGGCTCTTCGACGCCGGACGCCGCTACCTGCACGGCGAGGCGTCGCTGTACCAGCTGCATGCACGGGTGTGCCATTGCCGGGTCCTGGCGAAAGCGGCGGGTGTGGCGCCGGCCGTGCTGGCGTTGCTCGACGAGTGGGCTCGCAAGGTCGAGCGGCGCTGGAGCGCGTGGACGATCGAGGCAAGGGCGCAGGTCGAGGCGGAGTTCCTCGCCTGGCTGCGCGGGCAACTGGTCTTCGACGGCGTCGCTGCCGACGACCGTGCTCAGAGCCTCAGCGCCTGACCGTAGCCCGTCAGTTCGAGGTAGCCGCGGCCCACCGGCTTGCCGCCGGCATCGAGCAGTTCGCTCAACCCTTCCCAGTACACGGTGGCGGTCGAACCCTGGCCGTCGAGTTCCTGGTCGTCGAGCAAGGCCCGCACGGCGAAGGCGCCGGCCGGCGTATCGATGCGCCATCGCGTCGGATAGACGGCGCGCGTGCGCGGGCTGGTCCAGCGGGCCTCGGCCTCGAAGCGCAGGGCGTCCGGGCCGAACACCTGCAGCCGGCCGTCGGCCGTGCGCAGCGAGCCGCCGTGCCACAAGGCCGAGCCGTCGCGGCGCCGGAGCCTGAAGGCCGTCAGCGCGCCGCCATCGAACAGGTTCATGCCGATCCAGTCCCAGCCCACTGCGTCGGGATGCAGCAGCGCCTCGCTCCATTCGTGGTCGAGCCAGGCGCGGCCCTGCACCTCGAAGCGCCGGCCTTGCAGGCTCAGGCTGCCCGCGGCGGCGAGCTGCGGCTCGCTGTAGTAATAGCTGGCCTGCTCGGGATCGGGCCCCTTGCGCGAGAGTCCGGCGCTGCCTTGCAGCAGCACCTCTTGGGTCGGGTCGAAGCGCAGGTCGATCGTGAAGCCCGAGGCCGGCAGGCGCGCCGCGTAGCCGCTGCCGTCGCGCTCGAGCGACCAGTCGCGCAGACGAACGCCGGTGTCGGCTTCCGACGCCGAGGCAACGCCGAAGCCTTCGCGCGCGATGCGCTGGTTGTGCCACAACTTGCGGCCTTCGAGATCGGTGATCGCCGCATGCGCGAAGATCAACTGCTTGGCCGCGAAGGCGGATCGCATCGCCTGCGTGGCATCGACGCGCGAGCGGAAAAAGGTCAGTTGGAAGCCGAACTCGCGCGCGCCGGCGTTCGCATGGCCGGTGATGTACCACCACTCGGTGCGCAGGTCGGGATGGCTGCCGAAGTCGCGCGGGAACTGCAGCGTGCGCGGCGGCAGCGCCCAGGCCGCCGGCACCGCGAACGTCGCCAGCAGCAGGGCGCGGCGCGACCAGCCGTGGACGCCCCGCGTGGATGCATTCAGGGGCCGCATCGTCACCAGTCCTCCTTGACCGCCATCACCGCGTCGTGGCCCGCGGCGGCGCGGCCCGCGACCCAGGCCGTGACGGTGCCGGCCGCGACCACCGCGGCGCACAGCGCGGCCAGTCGCACCCAGGGCACCAGCAGGTCCATCGTCCAGTGGAAGCTCTGCGGGTTGACCACGTGCACCAGCACCACCGACACCGCGAGCCCGAGCCCGAGGCCCGCGATGGCGCCGATGGCGGTCCAGGCCGCGCCTTCGCCGGCCACGATCGCCAGCACCTGGCCGCGCGTGAAGCCCAGGTGCGCGAGCAGGCCGAACTCCTTGCGCCGCGCCAGCACCTGGGCGCTAAAGCTGGCCGCGATGCCGAACAGGCCGATCGCGATCGCCACCGCCTGCAGCCAATAGGTGACGGCGAAGCTGCGGTCGAAGATGCGCAGCGAGGTGGCGCGGATCAGGGCCACCGAGGCGATCTCGACCGGCTCGGCCGCCGCGGCCTCGCGCGCCGCCAGCGCCTGTACCGCCTGCTGCACCGCGCCTTCGCTCGCGCCCGGCGCCAGCCACAGCCCGATGTCGCTGGCGCCGACATCGCCCGTGAGGCGCTCGAAATCGCGCGCGTCCATCGTGACGGCGCCGAACTGCCGGACGTAGTCGCGCCAGACGCCGGCGACGAAGAAGACCGGTGGCGGCTGACCGCCGCGCACCGGTCCCCAGGCACGTGCCAGGGCTTCGAAGGCACTGCCCGCGCGGGCGCCGTAGAGCTCGACCATCGCCTCGCTGACGTAGATGCCGGTCTGTCCCGCCGGCACCGGCAGCGCGGCGCCGAGCAAGGGCAGCGAACGGCCGACCTCGGCGTCGAGGCTGCGCGCGATCAGCGTGACCGCGGGCCGCGCCGGATCGATCGACAGCGCGCGCGTGCGCAGCGTGCCGGTGCGCGCGATGCCGGGCAGCTGACCGAGCGCCTGCACGAAGGCGGGCGGGAACAGCGCCTGTTCGCCGCCGGGGCCGGCGGCGCTGCGCAGGTACAGGTCGGCCGGCAGCACGACATCGAGCCAGCGCGTGACCGAGTCGCGGAAGCTGGCGACCATCACGGTCAGCGCCACCGCGAGGCTCAGGCTGGCGACCACGCCGCTGACCGCCACCGCGGCCGTGCCGCGCATGCGCCGCGCGCGCTCGATCGCCAGCAGCGGCAGCAGCCGGTGTTCGGCCAGTGGCGCGAGCCGGTCGTAGACGCCCGCGATCAGCCACGGCAGCGCCGAGATGCCGCCGACCAGGAGGAAGCCCACAGACAGGTAGGCCGCGATCGGGATGCCGAACATCGCCGGCGCCATGGCCAGCGCGYCGCCGGCCGCAATCAGCAGCAGCGCGAGGCGGTGCGCGCCGCCGCCGGC
>NZ_JBFUIU010000487.1:0-6906 GCF_056401695.1 Variovorax sp. P4_D9 | reverse complement strand
CGGTGATCCTGTCTTGAGCTGCGGGCCCGCGTCCATGACGAAGGTGTTCGCCCGGTAAGGTGATCGAGGCCCGCGCCATCTGGACCTGTTGAACCTGCTAGACATGGCGCAGAGAACCAATTGTTAGCCGCGCACCGTGATTTCTACGGCGTCGGGGTCGACACCGAAGGTCTTCGCGAGCCGGCGCTTCGCCTCGGGGATCGTCAACAGAACCTCTCTACGCCGGAGGAGAGCGCGGGCATCGGCTTGAAGCGCAGCTTGCCGAGTTCGATGCCTATCCCATCACATCGAGGCGCGCCATTCAGCCGAGGCCGTAGGCGTCGTCGCGATGCGGCTGACCAGCGGCTCCCGTTTGAGCGCGGCCCGGCCTGGCAACGCGGCATGGAGCGCGGAGCACGGCCGGCTGGTCGTCGCCTGTTCCGCATGCGGTCATCTGGGGCTGCTGGAGCGCGAATCGCGCGAGATGCTTCACCCGAAGCGCGTTGCCCGGCGTGCGGCGACCACTCGGCGCTCGCGCATTGAAAAAAGGCCTGCTGCGCCGGGCCTCAAGCGGGACCGGAATAGCTCAGAGCGACCCGCCGCGCGATCATGATCAGTTCTTCGATTCAAGTTCGAGTTCCTCGCCGTCGTGCGCGCCGTCTGCGGGCGCCTTGACGAAGAAGACCGGCCGAGCGCGCTGGGCTTTCGCCTGCGCCTGGAGCTTCACGCGCGGTCCAGAATCAACTGGAAGACGGCGTTCGTGTATTCCTCGGTGCAGAGCCGCGCATCGAGGCGCTCGGCGCCGCGATAGACCTGCCGCAACGTGAGCGGCCTTTTAGGAAAAAGTCATGGCTGGACTCCGATGCCTCCGACGCGGCTTTTGCGGGCTTGGCTTCGCGCCGCAGGCAGATCATGGGTCGTCACGATGCTGATCGCAAAATCCGAGTCCTCGCTGAAGGCAGTTGCAAGCGCCCAGATTTCTTGTTCAGTGACCCCCATGGCCTCCAGCGGCAGCTTGATCTGCCGCAGCGCAGATTCGAATTTGCTTGGCCTGCCGGCCGGATTCGGGCTCGGGGCGCCTTTCTTGAACTGACCGGCGCTCACAGCCATGCTCCGTTTGAGACCTTGCGCAGCGCATCGCTGGGCTAATAGATCGACCCGAGGTTGTTCTCATTCCGCGATCGGCGGCAGCGAGCCGCAGGGCGCGCACCTGTGCCGTGAAATGCGCCTCCAGCAACCGCACGCGCTCGACCAAGCCATCGACCTCGGCGCGACGCTTGGCGGCCACCAGAGCAGCTTCCGCATCGACGACGGCCTGTGCTGCTGGGCGGCGGGCGCCTTCGCTGCGACGGCGGCCTCCAGCGGCACCAGCATGCGGCTCAGGTCTTCGAGGTCCAGCCCGAGCGCGTGCATGGTGGCGACATCGCCGGGCTGCTCGTCGCCGGTAGCGCGGCGGGCGCGGATGGCGGCCAGTTCGAAGTCCTTGGGCTGCAGGCGAGCGCGCAATGCGTCCCGTTCGGCGACCGCGGCACGGTGCGGGACCTGTGCGCGCTCCAAGGCGAGACGGGCTCGCGGCAGTTCCTGGGCGGCGAGTGCCACGATCGGCGAGTCCAGGGGCGAGGGCAGTGGTCGGCGAGGGGTGCCGCTTCGATAGCTTCGATCACTCGGGCGACCGCATCTTGCGCGTCTTCGACGACCGTCGCTTCTGCGACATGGGCCGCGCGGCACTCGTCCGCAGCGGTAACGCTCACCGCCTGCGCGGTTGCAGCCTGCTCGGCGGAGAGCACATCGCGGCCAGCAGCCAGTTCCGCTCGTGCAGCGGCGTATCGGCGCCAGCGATCAGTGCGATTTCGAGAGCTTCTGCGGCAAGTTGAACGGCCTGGTAAGTGGTGCTGACCGGTGGACGACTTAGGTATGAAATTGATGTATTCATGCGGCCTACTATCTCGTCACGACTCGCGTTTCGACGAGTTATCTGCCTGTTCCGCGTGACTTGCGACTTCCGCCACCCCTCCCGATCGAAGACCACCTCGACCGACGTACGAAACCGGCCTGCACCCATCACCGTCGGAGACGAAATGTCTCGCGGGGATGAATCAGGGTCAGGTCAACAGATTTAAAAAAATCTGCGTTCGATTCCCCGCCAGCGCCCGCTAGGACGTTTCTTTCTACAATCTCGTTCACCGGCTGGCTTCGCCAACGCAGGTCGACATGCCGAGAACAAGAAGCGGCACTATTTGGAGGGTACTTTGAGGCTATTTTCGAAACTGTGTGTGCTGAGTGCCGTCTTCTGCACTCTCACGTTGGGAGGTTTGCTGGGGTGGCCCAGTATTACCAAGGCAACTCAGAGTTCTGACGCTGCCCCCGCGCCAGCTACATCTTCCAGCGCGCCAAAAGCTCTTCCAATTCCGGCAGCCGAGCCGGCACCGGCGGCGAAAAGTTTCGCCGTCAGTTCGGCGGGCGACGTGATCGATGTTGCAAGGTTGGTGCTCGAAACCACCAGGGAGCAAACGGCAAGTGTCACTAGCCTGATCGAGCGGGCCGCGACCGTAATTGTTGTCTTTTTCACACTCCTCGGCGCCATTGCGACGGCATTTGGGTGGCACAAGTTCAATGACATGAAAGTCGCTGCTGATCAGGTACTTGACAAGTATCGCGGTGACATGGCGGCTGCGCAGCAGAATGCCGCTGCACTGCATACGGAGTTCGAAGAAAGCCTGGAGAAGGCGATGATCGCCACGCGCAAGGAAATGAACGGCCAGATTGAGCTTATGGCTGCACGCGTTGAACTAGATCAAGCCATAAACGGACAATTTGACCAGATGCTGGCGAATCGGATGCTAAATAATGCCATTAAGCGCATTAGTTCCATTCTTGAGGGTCAAGAAATGTCGACGAAGGCCAAAATTCGCGGCCTTGCTGACTTGGCTTATGCCAGGAAGCGCTTAGGGGACGTTGAAAGCGCTTTTGAAACGGTTCACCAAGCGGCGGACCTTGCCAAGGCGGACGCACCCACCATGTTTCCCTTGCTAGCTTACAACGCCGCTTGCTATGCAAGCTTGCTGAACAAGCCTGAAGCTGTCCAGTGGCTGGGAAAGGCCATTGCTGCCGATTCTCAATACAAAGAAAATGCTGTCAAAGACTCTGACTTCGGAAGCATCAAGGATTCAGAAGCCTTCAAGGCGTTGACAAATTAAAAAGCCCGCGCAAGCGGGCTTTTTTTCTGATGGGGCAAACCTTCAGATTGAAACTGGATTCAAGTCCTTTTGGTAGCGAATCTTCATGGTTGCCTTTCCTTTCAGTGTGAGAAGCTAGTGCGTAGAGCGATTCGATGAATCGCTTGGCTAACAGTATCAGGTCAAATCGAAACTTTGCAACGCAGGCGCGATTGAAAATATTTATCGCTCCCTGTCCTTGCGCAGTGACAGCCAACACGCCATGCAACCTGATAGTGTACCGCAGTCGGTACTCATCTGTAGGATGAACGCTCGTTCTCACTTCGCTCAGCTCTCGTTCAGAGGAAGTGACCTCACCCCCTCACCCTAGCCACCAACCGGGTCTCGTCGGCGTCGAGACGCTGTGTGAGCTTGGAGGTGAACCCTTCCAAGCCGAAACCGTCGCACACGTCCTTGGCGACGAACCAGGGCTCGCCGTCGATTTCGAGGGCGCGGATGTTCAGGGAGCGCCACCCACCCATGCGGCCGGCCTTCTACTCTGGAGATTCCGGCAGCGGTCCGATCGGGAGATCACCCTCCGGCTCGGTTGACTCAATCGAGGTACTCGGTCCTTCTTGCGCCTGCGCAATCAAATCGGCTCCCGCGCTTGCATCCAGTTCTGGGGCGGCCCATGTCACAGCACTTCGATGCGTCGCTGCGTCAACCACCTTGTCTACCATCTCCGCCAAGGACAAGGTCGTCTCGACCCGCGGGCGACCCCTCATGGGAGGATCGGAGGTCACGTCCAAGAAGCGTACGACTCCGCGCTCAAAGCCTGGGTCCCCGTGGTTGTAAAGCGCGACGAATGCGGCATCGCAGCGTGAGGCGTGCGCGGYCATGGCCGCGTCAAGTCGACCAGTTCTGGCCCGAAGCTTGATCACCGCGTTGGCGAAGGACGATGGGCCTCTATCGGAATTCTTGTCATCGCAGCTTGCAAGGGGCAAGAAGAAGATGCCTACCATGAACGCATGAGGCAAGTGCTCATGCACGACGCGCAATTCGTCTCCAAGTTCGTACAGGCGTCCGGTGAGATTCTTGTCGTAATTGTTCGCGCCCGCGTCCACGAAGTTCAGGCCCTTCAGGGACGCGCCGAGTTCCAGTCCGAGTACTTGATCAGCGACGGTCACGTCGATTCGCTTCTGTACCCCGGCGCCAAGCGGCGTCAGGGGTTCAGTACCCGACTCGATTGAAAGCGGCTTCACCGTCTTCTTGCGGAGTTCCTTATGAGTCCGAAACTGCTCCGCGATGGCGACCGCACAAGCATTCGCGAAGAGGGCACTCCAACCACGCTTTTTATCCTGTTTTGCCTCCGGAGGTGGCCGGTCTCCGGCATAGTCCAAGGCGGCAAGAATGCCCTTCTCAGCTTTGAGATCTGCCCAATTCATCAGAGCCGATCAGGCAACTGCTCGCTGTCGATTGCGAACAGCTACGGCACGCGTCTGCGGGCTGGTCGATGGAACATCCATCATCTTCAGGTGCTTCTTAAGGTCCGCAACGAACTCCGGTTGAAATCTCAGACTGGAGCGCGAGACTCGTTCGAGGAAGCCAGCAGTAGCCCGATGGGAGAGCGGCATGGCCGTCCCCGTGTCGACGATGTCGGTGAGATGTTGATAGGCCTTGGAGACGGGCCATTGACCGGCGGAAAAACTCCAGACCTTACCCTTGTGACCATAGGCTGCATCAGGCCACTTGCCCGTGCCGCCCCATGGCTGCGACTCGATGACGACCTCGCCGGGTTTCAAGAGTCGCCCAGCAAGCCAATCGGCGACCCCAACCGTGACGGCGTTGCCCACGAGCTTCCAGCGCGGCCCGTTTCGGCGGGCATCCTGAGCCGGCTCGGTCCAGCCAGGAGCGAAACCTTGCAACTGTTCAGCCTCTTCGATCGAGGGGAGCACGATTCGGCGTCCATGCGGCGCATTGCGAACCCAAATGGCTGGCGGCGATGGAATCCCGACCGTCGAGCCACCTTTCAGAGGGGGGACCGCATCCTGTGCCCAGCCCAAGCCCGTCAGGCCTTCCGTCCAATAGAAGCCGAACGCATCGTCACGGAGCCGAGCGGGCGAAGTGGGGCCGCTTTCGTCARCAAACAGGACTTCGCGGGGGTCGTGCCGGCGAGAGGCGACGAACAGGACGCGATGGCGGCGCTGCGGCACGCCGGAGAACCGGGAGTCCACCAGTCGATAAGCCCACTTGAACTTGAGGGCCTCAAGGCGCGATACTAAGTACCTCATCGCCGCCCCGTTATCGAGGACGAGCATGTTGCGGACGTTCTCAAGAACAAGCCACTCAAGCTCTTGCTTCTTCAGGAGGCGAAAGACGTGGGAAACCAAGCCAGATTCTTCGCCGCCGATCCCGGCCGTCCGACCCGCCTGCGACAGGTCTGTGCAGGGGAAGCCGGCTGTGACGATGTCAACCCCTTCCGGGATTTTCGAGAGGCTCTTGATGTCCTCATGCAGGGCAACACGGGGGAACCGAGCGCCCAGGACATTGCGGGAAGCGCCCCACACATCGCACATCAGTTCAGGTTCGACGCCTCGCTTGTGGAACGGCAGCTCAAGACCCCCGATTCCCGAGAACAAACCTGCTACTTTCATGAATGCGCTTCTCCCGTCCGCGTGTTGATGTTCGATCATCAATTGTGCCCTACCCGGGGCTTGCCCTTTTCCAAGAACTCGACGATGCGTTTGCCCGCTTGTCGCGAAGCTCGCATTGCCAGACGACGAGAACGTCCCATCCGAGCGCATGAAGCGCCGCTTCTTGGCACGGTCTCGATCCACGTTGGCGTTGAATTTGGCTTGCCAGAAATCCTGGCGTGTGGCCGGAGAGCGATCGGATTTCGTAAGGAGTTAAGACTCGCCATCACTTTGTCAACGGCTCTCCTCTTGGTAAATTGGTTCTGAGGTCGACCGCTGATATTGACAGGGCCCCGCCTTGGCCCTCGTAGCCTCGGTTGGTGGCCCCGCCATACCTGGCCTCACTTGCTCGGGGCTTGGAGGCGAGCCGCGCGACGCTCAAAGACCGCCATCCCCAAATACGATCTCCCAGAACAGCCGATCTAGCAACTCCGGGTTGCCGACTTCGCATTCCCAAATTGTGAGCACCCGCCATCCTGCGAGCACTAGGCGATTCACATTCAAGGCATCGCGAGCAACATTCGAAGCGAATTTGGAACTCCAGAACTCGGGACGCGTCGACGGAGTCGTCGTCATTTTGCAGCCGCCATGCCGGTGCCAGAAGCAGCCGTGGACAAAGACGACCGCTTTGTACAAGGGAAACACGATGTCTGGCCGGCCCGGAAGGCGGCGGTCGTGCACCCTGAACCGAAGCCCCGCCGCGTGAAGAAAGCGACGAACCAGCATCTCCGGCTGGGTGTCAGTCCCCCGGATGCCGCTCATCATCCTCGAGCGAACGACTGGGCTTACGATGTCCACGCGAATCCAAGGTGGGATGCCAAGGGTTTGGGCTACGATTGCCAAGATTGTGCCGTAGCAGCCCAACCGTTAGGAAGTGTCCGCCTGGTACGATCGGAGTCCGTCGTCAACCAGTGAGCTCCTGTCCTGCCATGCCCGTCCCTGTCATCGATCTTTTTGCGGGGCCCGGCGGGCTCGGCGAGGGCTTCTCTCGATCCAGTGCCCTCCGTTTCGAGATTGCCGTCTCGATCGAGAAGGATCCGATGGCCTATGAGACCTTGCTGCTCCGAGCCGCTCACCGT
>NZ_JBFUIU010000486.1:0-6924 GCF_056401695.1 Variovorax sp. P4_D9 | reverse complement strand
GTCTGACCGAATCCAAGGCCCTGCTCAAGACCCGCAAGCCTGGAGACGAGCATCCGCTGGTCGATCCCAAAGGGTTCCAGAAGCAGCTGGACGCGCTCCAGGCGGGTGCTGAACAGCGCCTGTCCATCGAGCGGGCGAAGAAGCCGAACTGACCGTCGCGTCGACAGCCGACCGCGACGCCGGCCGTCCCGAAGACGAAGGTCGAGTGTTCAGTTCGCCGGCAGAGCCCCTTTGGCGGTTCGCTGTTGTCGCAGGAGATCGCAAAGTGCCTGAGCAAAGCCTTCGGCCGCCGGCGAGGTGACTCGACGGATGGGCCGGTAGAGGCAGACCTGTCGCATGACTTCGGGCTCGATCACGCGCCGCATCGTCAGCCCCCAACGCTGCTCGGCCCACACGCCGACGTAGGCCGGCGACAGCGTGGCGGCCAACCCTGCCGCCGCGATGCCGAGCGCGGTCGACACGTTGTCGACCACGTCGATCGGCGTGATGCGCTCCTCATCAGGCAGGCCCAAACGCATTTGAGCCACGCTTCGCTCGTGGTCGCGACCGGCGGTGACGAGGGCGTGCGATCGAAGGTCGCGCCAGCGCACGCGCCGCTTGGTCGCCAGGGGATGGTCCGGCGCACACCAGAGCACCCAGGGGCTCTCGAACAGCGGCACGCGCTCCACGTCGTCCCCCGTGGGGCGATCGGGACCGATCGCGAAGTCGACATCCCCGTCTGCCACCTGATCGACCAGTTGCTCGACGGCTGCGTCCCGAATTCGCACCACCACCTTCGGCCGCACCTGACCGTAGCGCCGAATCGCGTCGGGAAGAATGGAGCTCGCAATGACCATCGGTGCCGCAACGCGCACCAATCCAGCAGCCCTGTTGCGCAGGTCGGCCGCAGCCGATTCGGCGAGCCGCAGATTCTTGAGCACCACCGAGGCCGAACCCAGAAACTCCCGTCCCGCAGCGGTCAGCGCCACGCGGCGCGTGCTGCGCTCGAAGAGCTTGAAGCCGACGGCCGCCTCGAGTTCGTTGACCAGCTGGCTGATGGCCGACGGGGTGAGCGCCAAACGATCGGCCGCGACGCTGAAGCTCAGGGTGTCGGCGACGGTTGCGAAGGCATCGAGCTGACGAACGCTGTAGCGGGGAAAAGCCATGGAGGTATTCTAAAGATCTACTAACAAATAGAGCAATATTTGTTGATTGTCTTCAAGACGATCGGGAGACACACTTCGAGCCGAAGCCCAGGACATCCAACAAAGAGACACCCCGATGCTCGATACCGCCATCCATCAGGCACTCGCCAAAGAGCTGCATCACTCCGAGCGGACACGCTTGCAGGTCGAGCACTTCTCGAAGCGCTACCCGGCGATGGAGATCGCCGACAGCTACGCTATTCAGCGCCAATGGGTGAAGCTCAAGGTGGCTGAAGGCCGCAGGGTCATGGGCCACAAGATCGGCCTGACCTCGCGCGCCATGCAGATCTCGTCGAACATCACCGAGCCCGATTTCGGCGCGCTCCTCGACGACATGTTCTTTCCCGAAGGCGCCGACATTCCGGCCGGCCGCTTCATCCTGCCCCGGGTCGAGGTCGAGCTGGCCTTCATCCTCAAGCAAGGGCTGCGCGGCGCCGACGTGGACATCTTCCAGGTACTGGCGGCCACTGACTACGTGGTGCCGGCCATCGAGATCATCGATGCCCGCATCGAGCAGTTCGACCGAATGACCAAGGCACCGCGCAAGGTGCTCGACACCATTGCCGACAACGCGGCCAATGCCGGCTTCGTGCTGGGCGGCAGGCCCTTCAAGGTCGATGCCGTGGACCTGCGCTGGTGCGGCGCGTTGCTCTACAAGAACGGCGTGATCGAGGAGTCGGGCCTGGCAGCCGCCGTGCTCAACCACCCGGCCAACGGCATCGTTTGGCTGGCAAAAAAGCTGGCGGCGCACGACGAGGGGCTGGAAGCCGGCGAAGTCGTCCTTGCAGGCTCGTTCACGAGGCCGGTGGCAGCAGCCGCCGGCGATGTCTTCCACGCCGACTACGGCCCTCTCGGTGCCATCGCTTTCAGATTCGTATGACCATGCAAACACCCGACAACATCTTCAAGCAGGCGCTCGCACGCAACGAGCCCCAGATAGGCTTCTGGCTGGCATTGGCCGACAGCTATGCGGCCGAGCTGTGCGCCGGCACAGGCTTCGACTGGCTGCTGATCGACGGCGAACATGCGCCGAACGACCTGCGCTCCATGCTGGCCTCCCTACAGGCCGTGGCCTCCTATCCCGTGCATCCCGTGGTTCRAATTCCGCACAGCGATCCGGCCTTGATCAAGCAGGTGCTCGACATCGGCGCCACCACGCTGCTGGTCCCGATGGTCGAGTCGGCAGCCGAGGCGGCCCAACTGGTGCGCGCCATGCGCTACCCACCACAGGGCATCCGCGGTGTGGGCAGCGCCATCGCCCGTTCGGCCCGCTGGTCGCGCTACCCGAACTACCTGCACGAGGCCAACGAGCGCCTGTGCCTGCTGGTGCAGGTCGAATCCCACGCAGCGCTCGAACAAGTCGGGGCCATCGCGGCGGTCGACGGCGTGGACGGCGTCTTCATCGGCCCGTCCGACCTGTCGGCCTCGATGGGTCACCTCGGCCAGCCCGCGCACCCCGAGGTGCGCGCCGCCATCGACACGGCGATCGATCGCATCGTCCGTGCCGGCAAGGCCCCTGGCATCCTGTGCGCCGACGAAGCGCTGGCCCGGCATTACCTGGGGCTGGGCGCGCGTTTCGTGGCCGTGGGCGTCGACACCAGCCTCCTCGTCAGGGCCGCCACCGGCCTCGCGGCACGCTTCAAGAACTCCGGCGCCGCGCCCGCAGCGGCCTCCAGCGGCCCGTACTGAGCTCGCCGAGGACACATCGCCATGACGAACGCGCTCGACGCGCTGCGGCGCAGCTTTGCCGGTCGCCTGCTTATCGACCCGRCCGACACCGCCCCCCTGCTGACCGACTGGCGTGGCAAGTGGACCGGCGTCGCCATCGCGGTGGCCCAGCCCGACACGGCCGCCGATGTCGCAGCCGTGCTGCGCTGGTGCCATACGCACCGCGTGCCGGTGGTGCCGCAGGGCGGCAACACGAGCCTGTCGGGCGGCTCGGTGCCCGACGACAGCGGCCGCGCGCTGCTGCTCTCGCTCACGCGCCTGAACAAGGTGCGCGCCATCGATACCGAGGGCAACACAATCACGGTGGAGGCCGGCGTCACGCTGCAGCAGGTGCAAGAGGTTGCGCGGGAGGCAGGTCGACTGTTTCCATTGAGCCTGGCGGCCGAAGGCAGCTGCACCATCGGCGGCAACCTGGCCACCAATGCTGGCGGCGTCCAGGTGCTGCGCTATGGCAATGCACGCGAACTGTGCCTGGGGCTGGAGGTCGTCACGCCGGAGGGCGAGGTGTGGGACGGACTGCGAGCGCTTCGCAAGGACAACACCGGCTACGACTTGCGCGACCTCTTCGTCGGCGCCGAAGGCACGCTGGGCGTCATCACGGCGGCGGTCCTGAAGCTTTTTCCTCCACCGGCCGCACGCGTGGCAGCGTTCGTCGCCACGCCAAGCCCTGCTGCTGCACTCTTACTCCTCCAACTGGCGCAGGCGCAATTGGGCTCACAGCTCACGGCGTTCGAATTGGTCAGCGATGCGTGTGTCGAACTGGTGCTCGACCACGTACCCGCCGCGCGCCGGCCCCTGACCGATGTCTCACCGTGGTACGTGCTGCTCGAAGTGTCCGACACCCAGGACGACGCTCATGCCCAGGCAACAATCGAAGGCCTGTTGGAGCGCGCGCTGGAAAGCGAACTCGCCACCGATGCTGCCGTGTCCGCGTCGCTGGCCCAGTTCGAGGCACTGTGGGCGCTGCGTGAGGACATCTCGGAGTCACAAGCGGCCTGGGGCAAGACCATCAAGCACGACATCTCGCTGCCGATCTCGCGCATCCCGGCATTCGTGGAAGCCACCAACGCAGCCGTGAAACAGGCCTTTCCGCAGGCGCGCATGGTGGTCTTCGGCCACCTGGGCGACGGAAATCTGCACTACAACGTGTCGCCCGACACCCCGCTGCGCGGGCCCGCCGAGGTGGCGGCATTCGAAGCGCTCGAGGCGCCACTCAACCGCCTAGTCCACGACGCCGTGGCGGCGCAAGGCGGCTCGATCTCGGCCGAACACGGTCTCGGCGTGCTGCGCCGCGACGAGTCGGCCCGCTACAAATCGCCCGTCGAGCTGAAGCTGATGCACGCCATCAAGCAGGCGCTCGACCCGCACGGACTGATGAACCCCGGAAAACTGCTGAGCTGACCCAAGGACCCCCTGATCATGACCGCTCCCCCCCTCAACGTCGCCGGCTTCGAGGTGTCGCCGGACCACTACATCGACGGCCGACGCGTGCCCTCGACCGAGACCTTCGAACTGCAGTCGCCGATCGATCAGCGGGTCCTCGGCCGCATCAGCGAAGGCACGGCCGAGCATGTCGATGCTGCCATCACCGCCGCAAAGAAAGCCTTCCCGGCCTGGGCCGCGCTCGGTGCGGCGGGACGAAAGCCCTATCTCGACCGATTTGCCGAGGAGATTGGCAAGCGCGCCGACGCTTTCTGCAACCTCGAGTCGAACGACGCCGGCGTGCTTCTTTCGCGTATGAAACATGGCGTGGTGCCACGCGCAATGCTCAACATCACGTACTTCGCCGAGCACGCATTGACGCTGCAAGACCGGCCGATCGAGACCGAGCAGGCCACCCACATCGTGCGGCACGACCCCGCCGGCGTGGTCGTGATCATCACGCCCTGGAACGCACCACTGATGTTGGCCACCTGGAAGCTCGGGCCGGCCCTGGCCGCAGGCGACACGGTGATCGTCAAGCCACCGGAATGGGCCCCGCTGACCAGTTCGCTGCTGGCCGATGCTGCACACGCAGCGGGCCTGCCGCCCGGCGTCTTCAACATCGTGCAGGGCTCTGGCGCCAACACCGGCGCCAAGCTGGTGAGCGACCCGCGACTGGCGCGTGTGTCCTTCACCGGTTCGGTCCCGACCGCCAAGTGGATCGCGCAGGCGGCCGGCGCCAACCTGGTGCCGTGCAGTCTCGAACTGGGCGGCAAGTCCCCGTTCATCGTGCTGGAAGACGCGGACCTCGACGCCGCCGCCTCGACCGGCGCACTGATGTACCGCAACGCCGGCCAGGTCTGCCTGGCGGGCACGCGATTCCTGGTGCATTCGAAGATCGCCGGCAAGTTCGTCGACGCCATGCGCAGCTATGTGAGCAAGCTCAATATCGGCGATCCACGCGATGAGGCGACCGAGGTCGGCCCGATCATCCACCCACGGCAGCTCGAACGGGTCAAGGCCTTCGTGGAGCGTGCCGTGGCCGACGGGGCCGAACTGCTCTGGGGCGGTGAGGAACACCCCTTCGGCAAGCAGTACTACCAGCCGACCATGGTCACGAGAGTGCGGCAGGACTCCGAGATCGTGCAGAACGAAGTCTTCGGCCCGGTGCTCACGCTGCAGACCTTCGACACCGACGACGAGGCCGTGGCCATGGCCAACGGCACGGACTACGGGCTGGGCGGCGTCTGCTACGGCGAGGTGGCGCATGCGACCGCCATCGCCGAGCGCGTGGCCACCGGCTTCATCTGGGTCAACTCCTTCGGCATTCGCGACCTGGCCGCTCCTTTCGGCGGCATCAAGCGCTCGGGTGTCGGCCGCGAGGGCGGCGACTGGAGTTTCGAATTTTTTTGCGACGTGAAAGACGTCGTCATTCCGAAGAAGCCCTTCCGGGCCAGCTTCAGCCAACGTTAAAGGAGAACCCGAAATGGGAAAAATCGTGGGCGCCGCCCTGGTCTCGCACCACCCCGGCTTGATGCAATGCGAGGAGTTTCGGGTGCTTCAAGGCGCCGGTGCCGATTCGGATCTGATTCCTGGCTATGCACGGTTGCGCCAGCGCATTGCCTCAGCCAGTCCCGATGTGGTTGTGATCTTCGACTCGCATTGGTTCACAACCGGCTACCACCTGGTCGATGGCGCCGAACGTTACCAGGGCACCTACATCTCCGATGAGATGCCCTGGTACCTGAGCGGCGTGCCCTACGACTATCGCGGGCACCCTGCCCTGGCCCTGGAGATCGAGGCCGTCTCCCGCGAGCAGGGCGGCTACAACCGCGTCATCAACCACCCCGAGTTGGGCAAGCAGTACGCCACCATCAACCTGGTGAAGCACTTGCGGCTCGAACACGCGAACCTGCCGGTGGTGACGGTGTCGTCCTGCCAGAACTGCGGCTGGCAGCACTTCCTGAAGTCAGGTGAAGCGATCGGCGAGGCGATACGCCGCAGCGGCAGCCTGCGCGTGCTCCTGCTGGCCTCCGGAGCGTTGAGCCACAAGTTCAATCCGATCGACTGGAAGCCGAATCATCCGCGCATCTTTCACGAGAGCAACGTGTCGCGGCCTGAAAACATCGAGAGCGACAAGAACGTCATCGAATTGCTCAAGCAAGGGCGCCACGACACCGTGCTCGAACGCTGGAACGGCGAATACCGGAAGCTGCCCTGGGAAGCGTTCGGTGCCCACTACCTGCAGATGCTGGGTGCACTCGGCGGCGCGGAGTGCCGTGCCAAGGGCGAGCAATTGTCCGCCTACGAGAACGCACGCGGCACCGGCAATGTCCACATGTGGTTCGGCAGCTGAACCCGGCACGAGATTGGAGATGAGCATGTACGAATTCCCCCCCGCGTCTTTGCCTGTCGTCATGCAGGGACCGCGCGTCGAGCGCAGGCACATCCTGCTGGGCGGCAGTCCCTTCTGGGGCACCGTGGTCGAAACTGGCGCCGAGGCCGGCCGGTTGCGCCTCGACGACGGGCGCCTCGTCGATCTCGCCGACGTCACGCACCTGCCGCCGGTCGCGCCGAGCAAGATCATCGC
>NZ_JBFUIU010000485.1:0-6930 GCF_056401695.1 Variovorax sp. P4_D9 | reverse complement strand
CGGCGATGGTGCCCATCTCGTGGCCGGAGACCAGCGTGGTGCCGAACAGCTTGGACGGAAAGGGGCTCGGGAAGGGCTGCAGCTGGTGGCCGAACACCCAGCCGGCCATCGAGTTGATGCCGATGAAGAGGCCGATGAAGACTACGATCACCGAGAGCTCGGGCACGTCTCCCAGCGGCCGCAGGATCAGGCGTTCGATCAGGAAGCCGGCGACGAAGCCGAAGACCAGCGTCGCCAGCGCGGCCGCCCAGTAAGGCAATCCCCACTGCAGCAGCAGGAAGGCGATGAAGGTGGAGAACATCGCCATCTCGCCCTGGGCGAAATTGATGTGGTGGGTGGACTGGTAGATCATCACCAGCGCCAGGCCGAGGCAGGCGTAGATGCCGCCCATGGCGATGCCGGAGGCGATCTGTTGCAGCAGGTTGTACATGGAGGGTCCGGGTTCAGAAGCCGAGGTAGGAACGGCGGATCTGCTCGTCGTCGCGCAGCGCCTGGGCAGTGCCGGACATCACGGTGCTGCCGGTCTCCAGCAGCCAGGCGTGGTCGGCCAAGTCCAGTGCGCGGGCCACGTTCTGCTCCACCAGCAGGATGCTCACGCCCTCCTGCTGGTTGATGACGCGCATGATGTCGAATATCTCGCGGATGATGAGCGGCGCCAGGCCGAAGGACGGCTCGTCCAGCAGCAGCAGCTTGGGCCGCTGCATCAGCGCGCGGCTGATCGCCAGCATCTGCTGCTCGCCGCCGGACAGCGTGCCGGCCTGCTGCAGCCGCCGCTCGCGCAGGCGCGGGAAGTAGCCAAACATGCGTTCCATGCTGGCTTCCACCTCCGCCTTGCTGCGGCGCAGGTAGGCGCCCACGCGCAGGTTCTCCTCCACGCTCATGTTCACCAGCGTGCCGCGGCCGTCGGGCACGTGGGCAATGCCGAGTGCGGCGATCTTCTCGGTGGCCAGGCCGTCGATGCGGTGGCCGGCGAAGCGGATTTCGCCGCGGGTGCGCACCAGGCCGCTGATCGCGCGCAGGGTGGTGGTCTTGCCGGCGCCGTTCGCGCCCAGGATCGTGGTGATGCCGCCTTCGACCACCTCGAAGCTGATGCCCTTGAGCACACGGGTCGGGCCGTAGAAGGCCTCAAGGTCTTTGGCTTCCAGCAGCGCGGCCATCACGCAGTCTCCGTTCCGAGGTAAGCCCGCACCACCTCCGGGTCGGCCTGCACCTGCGCCGGCGGGCCGTCGGCGATCTTGCGGCCGAAGTTCATGGCCACCACCTGGTCGGACACGCGCATCACCAGGTTCAGGTGGTGCTCCACCAGCAGCACGGTGACGTGAAAGCGGTCGCGCACGTCGGTGATCAGCTGGCGCAGGCCGTCCACTTCCTCGTGGTTCAGGCCGGCGGCCGGTTCGTCCAGCAGCAGGAGCTTGGGGTCGGCCACCAAAGCGCGCGCCATCTCGACGCGCTTGCGGGTGCCGAAGGAGAGGTGCTTGACCGGCGTCTCTGCGACCTCGTCCAGGCCCAGCAGGGCCAGCAGGCGTTCGGTGCGCTCCTTGACTTCGCCCTCTTCGCGCCGCACGGACGGCAGGCGGAAGGCGTTGGCCAGGTAGCCGGTGCCGGTGCGGCAGTGGCGGCCGACCATCACGTTTTCGCGCACCGTCATGGCGGGGAACAGCGCCACGTTCTGGAAGGTACGGCCTATGCCGGCGGCGGCGATGGCGTGCTGCGGCTTGCCCAGCAGGTCCTCGCCGTCGAAAGTGATGGTGCCGCCGGCCGGGTTGTAGAGGCGGCTCAGGCAGTTGAAAAGCGTCGTCTTGCCAGCGCCGTTCGGCCCGATCACGCCGCAGATATCGCCGCGGCGGACGTCGAACGAAATGCCGTCGAGCGCGACGATACCGCCGAAGCGCACCGAAAGGTCACTTACGCGCAGCAGGGCATCTGAAGTGGAAGGCATGGGCCACAGTATTCGGCCCACGGGCGGCGGCGTCTGTCCCCTGCGGGTGGTACAGGGCCTTGTCCCTTGCGATGGGGACAGACGCCCGCCGACCCCCTGCCTACATTCGATGCCATCACCCCGAAAGGCATCCCATGATCGAAACCGACGTCGTCGTCATCGGCAGCGGCGCCGCCGGCCTCACGGCCGCCATTACCGCTCGCCAGTTGGGACTGGAGGCGCTCGTCGTCGAGAAGACCTCCTTCTTCGGTGGCACCACCGCCTACTCCGGAGGCGCACCGTGGATCCCGTGCAACCACGTCATGAAGGAGATTGGCCTGGACGACAGCCGTGCCGCCGCCGAGACCTACCTGCGCGCGGTGCTGGGCGAGGCCTACAACGACGAACTTGTCACCAGCTACCTGGACAACGCCCCGGCCATGCTGAAGTTCATGGAGCAGTACTCCGAGGTGCGCTTCAAGCCATTTCCCCTGCCCGACTACGAGTCCAACCTGCCTGGCGCGGCAAAGTCGCGCTCGCTGTTGACGAAGGAGTTCGACGGCCGCCTGCTGGGCGAGCGCCTGGCCGATCTGCGCATGCCGCTGCCGCAGCTGATGCTGTTCGGCAGCATGCAGGTGGAGGGCGCGGACATCCACCCGATGCGCCACGCACTCAAGACCTGGGCCGGCTTCAAGCACACCGCCCGGGTGATCCGGCGCTTCGTGCTGGACAAGGTCCGCCACGGCCGCGGCACCCGTATCGTCAACGGCAACGCGTTGGCGGCTCGCTTGTTCCACTCGGCGATCCAGGCCGGTGTGACACTGTGGAAGAACACTCCGGCGCTCGAGCTGATCGTCGACGCCAAGGGCGCCGTGCGTGGCGTGTTCGTCGAACGCGACGGCCAGCGAATCGAAGTGAAGGCGCGCCTGGGCGTGCTGCTGGCCACCGGCGGCTACGGCGCCAGTGAGACCTTGCGCGCGAAGTACATCCCGTTCGCCGAACACCACCACTCATTGCAGCCGGAAGGCAACGTCGGCGACGGCATCGCCCTCGGGCTGCAGGCCGGCGCAGTGCATGACCCCAAGCATGCCGGCGACTGCATCTGGACGCCGGTGTCGGTACTGAGCAAGCCCGATGGCAGCGTCGTCAAGTACCCGCACATCTTCATCGACCGCGCCATGCCCGGCTGCATCGCCGTTGGCCCGAACGGCAGGCGCTTCATCAATGAAGGGACCTCATACCAGACCTTCGTCGGCACGATGCACGACCTCGCGATCACCAAGGCACATCTCGTTGCCGACCGCGCCTTCCTGCGCAACTACGGCCTTGGGCTGGCGCGGCCGGCCCCCTTCAGCCCCGTCGCCTTGATCCAGAACGGCTACCTGATCGAAGCGCCCACGCTCAGCGAGCTGGCGCGCCGCATCGGGGTCGACCCGACCCAGCTGGAAGCGACGGTACAGACGTTCAACCAGGGCGCCCGGCGCGGCGAGGACCCCGAGTTCGGCAAGGGCGCGGACGCGCACTCCAGGTTTCGCGGCGACCAGACCCACCAGCCGAATCCCAGCGTGGCGCCCATCGGCGACGGTCCCTACTACGCGGTGGCGATCTACCCGGGCGACCTCAGCACCGTCGGCGGCCTCGAGACCAACGGCCGCGCCCAGGTGCTGGACGCCGCCGGCCAGCCGATTTCCGGCCTCTACGCCGCCGGCCTGGACATGAACTCGATGATGCGCGGCCGCTACCCGGGCGGCGGCAGCAGCATCGGCCCCGCCATGACCTTCGGCTACGTCGCCGCGCGCCACATGGCCAAGAGCAGCGCCAAATTGAACCAGCGCGCGCTGGCCGAGAGCGCGTGACCCGAATTCCAAAGCAAGGATCCATTCCATGAAGAACCTGTTCGACCTGCGCGGAGAGCGCATCCTCGTCACCGGCGCCGGCGGCTCCATCGGCGGCGCTACGGCCCGTGTCTGCGCGGCGCTGGGCGCCGAGCTGTTCATCGCCGACCTGAAGGCACCAATCGAGTTGGGCAGCGAGCTCAAGGCCAAGGCCGCCGCGCTGGACAACACCAAACGGGACGACGTCAACGCGCTGGTCAAGGACATCGGCCACATCGACGCACTGATCGACACCAGCGGCTACTACGTCAAGGGCGACTGGATCGACGGCGGCGACGACTGGGAAGAACTGTTCGCCCGCCACATGGCGATCAACGTCAAGGGTCCGATGAACCTGGTGCGGGCCGTGCTGCCGCAGATGCAGAAGCGCGGCAGCGGCCGCATCGTGTTGACCGGTTCCATGTCGGCGCGCAACGCGGGTTCCACGCTGGCCGTCGAACCGGCCTACGCCGCCTCCAAGGGTGCGCTGCACACGCTGGTGCGCTACTTCGCGCGCCAGGTGGCGGCGCAAGGCATCGTGGTCAACGGCGTGTCGCCCGGCCCGATCCTCACGCCGCTGCTGGTCTCGGCCAAGCAGCCCTTCGACCTGGAGAGCTACCCGATGAAGCGTTTCGGCCAGCCCGAGGAAATCGGCTGGCCAGCCGCCTTCCTCGCTTCGCGCGGCGCCAGCTTCACGACCGGCGCGGTGCTGGACGTGAATGGCGGCATGTGCTTCTCCTGACCGGGGCCTGCAAATGAGCGAGCTCGATGTCCTCTGGGACCCGGTGCGCATCGGCCAGGTCCATGCGCGCAACCGCATCTACCTGCCGGCGCACCAGGTGTCGCTGCCGCCAGCGGAATACGGCGCCTACCTCGCGGAACGCGCCCGCGGCGGCGTCGGCCTGATCGTCACCCACGGCTTCCACGTGCATCCGGCCAGCGCCCGCGCCGGCGTTTCGCCCTGGGAGCCGGCGTGGGCCGATGCGGTCCACAAATTCGTCACGCCCGCCAGGGACCAGGGCGTGCCGGTGTTCGTGCAGATCACGCACATGGGCGCCAGCGGCACCCGCCGCACCGACGACATCGCACAGTGGGGTTCGGTGCTGGCGCCTTCGCAGATTCCCTCGCCGGTGCACCGCGCCATGCCCAAGCCAATGGAAGAGGAAGATATCGCCGAAGTGATCGAAGGCTTCGCCCTCACCTGCGCCAACGTCAAGGCCGGCGGCGGGGACGGCGTGGAACTGCATGGCTCGCACGGCTACCTGCTGTCGAACTTCCTCTCGCCCTACTGGAACCGCCGCACCGACGGCTGGGGCGGCGATACCGAGCGCCGCGCCCGGCTCGCGCTTGACATCGGCAAGGCCGTGCGCAAACGTTGCGGCAGCGACTTCGTGATGGGCATCAAGCTGAGCCTGGACGAATACCTGGGTGACCTGGGCACCACGCCCGACGAAACCTTGCGCGTGCTGGCCTTTCTAGAGCAGGCAAAGCTGTTCGACTACGTCTGCCTCTCGCACACCGACTACCACCAGAACCACAAGCTGGTGCCGCCGCAATCCAGCGGCGAGACTGCGCCGCTGGCGGCCAATGCGCAGCGCGTGCGCGAAGCCTTGAACGGCCGCATCCCGCTTCTGATCCAGGGCTCGGTGCGGAACCTGGACACCGCTGCCGACATCGTGCGGCGGGGCCAGTCGGACCTGGTTGGCCTGGTGCGCGCGCACATCGCCGACCCCGAGATCGTGAACAAGGCGCGCGAGGGCCGCGCCGGGGAAACGCGCCGCTGCGTCGGTGCCAACCAGGGCTGCTGGCGACGTCTCGGACAGAACGTCAGCTGCACGGTCAATCCGGCCGCCGGGCGCGAGCTGCAATTTGGCATTGCGCTGCAGAAGTTCGCACCCGTGGCGAAAAAGGTGCTGGTGATCGGCGGCGGTCCCGCCGGCCTGAAGGCCGCCGACACGGCGGCTGCGCGCGGCTACCAGGTCACGCTATGGGAACGCGGCGCCCGCCTCGGCGGCCAGGTGCGCCAGGCCGGGCAGCTGCCTGACTTCGGCGCGTGGAATTTCCTGGTCGACGACCTCGAAGGCTCGCTGCGCCGGCGCGGCGTGCACCTGATGGTGAACACGGAGGCGACGGYCGATGCGGTAGCCGCTTTTGGCGCCGACGAAGTCATCGCCGCGACCGGCGCCCGGTGGCAGRCCACCGGCTTCTCGATGTTCCGTACCGATCGCGACGCGATCCCCGGCGCGGAACTCCCGCACGTGATGGATCCGCTGACCGCATTGAACAACCTCCACGCCTGCGGCAAGCACGTGCTGATCGTCGACGACAACGGCGACTACCTGCCGCTGGGGCTTGCGCGCCTGCTGGCGCAGGCCGGCCGCCAAGTCACCGTGATCACCGCCGACGCCATGCTGGGACGCAAGCTGGAGCCGACCGGCGACTGGCCCTGGCTGATGCCGCGGGTGGCGGCCGCCGGCGTTGCGCTGCGGCATTCGACCAGCGTCGAGCGCATCGTCGCGGGCGAAGCCACGTTGCGCAGCACCTTGGGCGGGCCGGTCGAACAGGTGGCCGCCGATTCCGTCGTGCTGTCCATGCTGCGCACCAGTGACGACTCGCTCTACCACCAGCTGAAGGCGCGCGGCCTGCCCGTGCGCCGCATCGGCGACTGCGTGGCGCCGCGCGAAGTGGACGACGCAGTGCTGGAGGGCTTCCGCGAGGGCCAGGCGATCTCCTGACCATGCAGCGCGCCGACCAGATCCAGCCCCGCGACGCCGACGAGGCGGTGGTGCTTGCGTACTTCACGCTGCTGATGAAGCGCGACCTCGAGGGCTTCGAGGCGCTCTGGCACGACGACGCGGTGCAGGACATCCCCTTCCTGCCCGAGGGCTTCGGCAAGTTCGTGACTTCCGCCTTCACCGGCAAGGCGGAGATCATGGCGCACTACCGCGCCGCCTTCGTCAACCGGCGCGACCACGTGTTCTGGATCGACGCGGCCTACCGCACCGACAAGCCCGGCTCCCTGATCGTCGAGGCGCACGCCCGCAGCCTGGTCGGCGAAACCGGCAAGGTCTACGAGAACAGCTACGTGTGCATCTTCCAGGTCCGCGAAGGCAAGCTGGCGCGGCTGAAGGAGTACGT
>NZ_JBFUIU010000484.1:0-6931 GCF_056401695.1 Variovorax sp. P4_D9 | reverse complement strand
GCGTGATGGCGGCGCCCACGATTTCGCCGTGCTCGCGGATCGGGGTCCGGTTGACGATCCAGTCGCGGCGGGCATAGCGTTGCACCGCGGCGCGCGTTTCGCTGCCTGTGTCCAGGGTGGTCTGGAGCGACAGTTCCGGCGTCAGCAGGTCGAGGCGCTGGCCCAGCAAGGGCCGGCGCGACGTGCCCATCAACTGCTGCATCGGAGGGTTGATCGCGATGATGCAATTGTCGCGGTCCACGGCGAGCACGGCCTCCTGCAGGTTGTGCAGCACGCCATTGAGTTGTTCGTAGCGGCCGGCCTCGAGGCGGGCCACCCGCGCCAGCTCGATGGCATCCTCGAATCCCTTGCGGATGCTGGCCAGCGAATAGGCCAGCAGGCCATGCAGCCCGGCTTCATCTGCCAGTTCGACCACCAGGCTCGATCCCACGATGACTTCGAACCCGTCGCGGCGCAACTGCTCGAACTGCCGGCGGGCGTCGTCCGGTGTCTGGTAGGCGTGCTGCTGGATCTCGATGTTCAGGAGGTCCTTGATCGCATCCAGCTCGGGGATGGTCTGGCCGTAAGTCACCACGCCGACGCGGCTCGAGATGCGGCGGGCCCTGATCAGCGCCTGCAGCAGGTCGAAGCCCCCGAGCTGGATCGTCGCCACCGGCGCTTCCAGCCCCGCCCGCAGGATGCTGGCATTGGAGCCGGCGCTGACGAAGGCGTCGACGGCCCCGCGTTCCACGCGGTCCCGCGCGATCGCCAACGCGCCGCCGAACGTTCCGTCGACCAATTCGATGTCCGCGCGGTCTGCGTATTCCGCCACCACGGGCGCGGCCAGTTCACGGATATGCCGGTACGCCAGGAAGCACAGGCGTGGCAGGCGCGGTCGATGAAAGGAGCGAGTGGCCATGGAAATGTAGCGTTGCAATGAAACGCCAATAGTGTTTCACAGATGTCTCATGAAACATAGTGTCGGCGAGGCGATTCAAATAAATCCATATAAATCAACAAGTTAGGAAGCAGCCCGGGATTGGCATGCCTCCTGCAAAGGAAGGTCGACCACGTTCTTCCGGAGACATCCCCTTGGCGCTCGAACACATCACCGTGCTGGACCTGACCCACATGCTCTCGGGTCCCTACGGCACCATGCTGCTGGCCGACCTGGGCGCGCGCACCATCAAGGTCGAGCCGCCCGGCACCGGCGAGGGCACGCGCCGGCTGCTGGAAAAGGATCCCGACTACGCCCGCGACGGCATGGGCGCCTATTACCTGACGCTCAACCGCAACAAGGAAAGCGTCTGCGTGGACCTCAAGAGCGAAGCCGGCAAGGCAGTGTTCCGTGACCTCGTGCGCCAGGCCGACGTGGTGTTCGACAACTTCAGCGTCGGCGTGACGGCGCGCCTGGGCATCGACCATGCGTCGCTGGCGAAAGTGAATCCGCGCATCATTACCTGTTCGGTCACCGGCTTCGGCCAGACCGGGCCCGAAATCAATCGCCCGGCCTTCGACCAGGTGGTGCAGGCCATGGGCGGCGGCATGTCGATCACCGGCACGCCCGAATCTGGGCCCACGCGCAGCGGCATTCCGATCGGCGACCTGGGCGGCGGCCTGTTCGGCGCCATGGGCGTGCTGGCAGCGCTGGCACAGCGCGAGCATTCCGGCCGCGGCCAGCACGTGGACATCTCGATGCTGGACGTGCAGATCTCGCTGCTCAACTACATGGCGACCATGCACCTGATGTCCGGCCATGTGCCCTCCGGCATCGGCAACGGGCATTTCGTGCACGTGCCGTACAACAGCTATCCCACGGCCGACGGGCACATCATCATCGCGTGCATCGGCGATCCGTTCTTCGAGCGCTTCGTCGAGTTCATCGACCTGCCGCAGCTGCGCAAGCCCGAATATCTCCAGCAGCCCGTGCGCTACGCGGCCAAGGCGGAAATCGATGCGCTGGTCGGCTCCGCGCTCCGGCAGCAGCCGACCGCCTATTGGCTGGAGCGCCTGCAGGTCGCGCGCATCCCCTGCGGCCCGGTGAACAACTTCGAACAGGCGCTCAACGACGTGCAGGTGCGCGCGCGCGACATGGTGGTCGAGGTGCCCCTGAAGACCGGCGAGACCTTGCGCCTGCCGGGCAATCCGATAAAGCTTTCCGGTGCGGTCGCCAGGCCCTTCACCTGCCCGCCCGCGCTGGGCGAGCACACGCAAGGCGTGTTGTCGAGCCTGGCCGGTTATTCGCTGGAACAACTCGAGCAACTGCGGCGCGACGGCGCCATCGCCTAGGACCGCGCGATGGAACGAATCCACATCACCGACGTCGCCCCGCGCGACGGCCTGCAGAACCAGGACGTGCGCGTTCCGACGGCAGCCAAACTGGCGTTGATCCGCCTGTTGGCCGCCGCTGGCGTGCAGAGCGTGGAGGCGACGAGCTTCGTGTCGCCCAAGGCGGTGCCGCAGATGGCCGATGCCGGCGAACTGGTTGGCCAGTTGAACGCCGCGCTCCCGCGGTTGCGCAGCTCGGTGCTGGTGCCCAACCTGAAGGGCCTGGAACGCGCGCATGCGGCCGGCGCACGGGAAATCGCCGTGGTGCTCTCTGCCACCGAAACCATGAACCGCAGGAACATCAACATGGGCCTGGAGCAAGCCACCGAGGTCAGCGTCCAGACCCTGGCCGAGGCCCAGCGCCTTGGCTTGAGCACGCGCGCCTACGTGGCGGTTGCTTTCGACTGCCCGTTCGAGGGTGCGGCGCCTCTCGAGCAGGTGGTGCGCCTCGCTGCGCGCATGCAGGAGGCCGGTGCGGGCGAAATCGTGATCGCCGACACCATCGGATCCGCCGCGCCGGGACAGGTGAAAGAGCGTCTTCGTGCCGTGCGGGAAGCGGTGGCAGTGGAGCGGCTCGCCGTCCACTTCCACGACACGCGCGGCATGGGCGTCGCCAACGCCTGGGCCGCGCTCGAATCAGGCGTGCGCCGCTTCGATGCCAGCGTCGGCGGCATCGGCGGCTGCCCCTTCGCGCCTGGCGCAGCCGGCAACGTAGCCACCGAGGACCTGGTGCTCATGGCTGAACGCAGCGGCCTGACGACGGGCATCGCGCTGGACGGCCTGCTCGACGCTGTCGCCTGCGCGGAATCACTGCTTGGCCGCGCACTGGGCGGCAGGTCCACCGGCTGGCTGCGCCTGCAGCGAGCCAGGCGCGAGGCTGGCGAACCCGCCACCGCGGCTCTCTAGGCGGGGCTTCCCCCGCCCCATCTCTTTCTCCTCCACAACTTCACCAGGAGCTTTCCATGCCACGCATCTTCACCCGCCTCGTCGCCGCAGCACTCGCCGTGCTGGGCACCGCTGCCATCGCTCAGCCCGCCCAGCCGGCCTGGCCGACCAAGCCTGTGCGAATCATCATGCCGTACGCAGCGGGCGGACCGGCCGACGCCATCCTGCGTGCCATGGCGCCGCAGCTCGGCAAGGAATGGGGCCAGCCGCTGGTCATGGACTATCGGCCGGGCGCCAACGAAGCGATCGGCGTCGCCGAGCTGACCCGGTCGGCGAACGACGGCCACACGCTGCTGATTGCCACGGACGCTGCCTACGTCCTCAATCCCTTGCTGCACAGCAAGCTGAACTACGACGCGCAGAAGGACCTGGTGCCGGTGTCCCTGCTGATGAACGCGCCGCTGATCCTGCTGGCGCGCCCGGACTTTCCGGGCAACACGGTGGCCGAGGTGATCGACTACGGCAAACGCAATCCGGGCAAGCTCAGCTACGCGTCCACTGGCCAGGGGGCCTCCAACCACCTGGCGATGGAATGGTTCAATCGCACCTTCGACGTCCAGTCGGTGCACGTCCCGTACAACAGCCTGCCGATCGCGCTGCAGGATCTGTCGACCGGACGCACCGACCTGACCATGGTGGTGACCGGCGGCGCCCGGGCGTTCCTGGAGGGAGGGCGGCTCAAGCCGATCGCCGTCAGCGGCTCCCGCCGCCAGCCGCTGGCACCCAACGTGCCGACTTTCGAGCAGGCTGGCGCCGGCAAGTACCAGGCAGGCATCTTCTTCGGCCTGGCTGCGCCCGTGGGCACGCCCGAGGCGGTGCGCCAGCGCATTGCCGCCGACATGGCGAAGATCTTGCAGACGCCCCAGTTCCAGAAGGACTACCTGTCGATCTACGGCTTCGACGCCGTGGGCAGCACCCCCGCCGAGTTCACCGAGTTCCTGGTCCACGCTCGCGTCGATGCCAAGGCCCGGATGGCGGCCGCCGGCGTCAAGCCCGACTGAACCAGCACCGAGGTATCCAGGATGAGTTCCGCCGAGACATTCGAATTCGATCGCATCCCGATCATCGTCCAGTTCAGCGAGCCGTCGGCGATGGTCGAGACCTACGGGTTCGTCGGCAGCCAGGGTGTCACCTTCCTCGAGGGCCAGCTGCTGAAGCCCCGGGACGTGCCCTCGCGCACGCTCTATCTCTTCATGCACCCCGCCTCGACCCTGCAGCTGATGCCCATGCCCGCGGCCATGGCCGCTACCGGCTGCCATGTGCTGTGCGCGGGCAGCCGCTATGCCAAGAACGACTCGGCCCTCATCATGGAGAAGGTCGCCTTCGACATGGGGGCCTACATCCGCCACGCACGCGAAGTGCTGGGCTACGAGAAGGTGGTGCTGGTCGGCTGGTCAGGCGGCGGCGCGCTGTCCCTGTTCTACCAAGCGCAGGCCGAATCGCCGACCATCACCCACACGCCGGCCGGCGACCCCTATGCCCTCACCCGGGCGAACCTGCCGCGCGCCGACGGCCTCGTCTTCATCGCGGCCCACCTGAGCCGGCCCGAGACGCTGACCGAGTGGATGGACCCTTCGGTCGTCGACGAGCTGGACCCGGACGCGCGGGATCTCGAACTCGACATCCATGACCCCGCCTGTCCCCACCAGCCGCACTACGACGCCGAGTTCGTGGCGCGGTTCCGGTCGGCCCAGCTGGCACGCAACCGGAGGATCAGCGACTGGGCCCTGGAGCTGCTGGAACGCCTGCGAGTGCGGGGCGCCGAGCGCGAGCGTTGCTTCGTCGTGCATCGCACCATGTGCGACGTGCGCTGGCTCGATCCGTCGATCGACCCCAATGGCCGCAAGCCGAACTGGTGCTACCTCGGAGACCCCAGGGTGGTGAACTCGTCGCCGGTGGGACTGGCGCGCTACTCCAGCCTGCGCAGCTGGCTGTCGCAGTGGTCCTACGACCATTCGAACATCAAGGGCCCGGACAATGCGGCCCGCATCCGCTTCACTCCCGTGCTGCAGGTCGAGAACACAGCGGACGACGCCGTCCCGGCGACGCACAACCCGCGCATCCGCGACGCCCTCGCCACGCCCGACAAGACGTTCGCGCGGATCGAAGGCGCCACGCACTACTACCTCGGCCAGCCGCAGAAGTTGCGGGAATGCCTGGCAGTGGTGAGGGGCTGGGCGCAACAAAAGGGGCTGGAGCAGGGCTGAGCCTCCCTAGCGTTTGGCGCCGGCCGGATCCAGTCCCCGCACCAGCGGCAGCAGCAGGTCGATGCGTGGCGAAGGTGTTCCCATCCCGCGTGCGAAAGCCTGCACTTGCCCGAGGATCGCCTCGACTTCCAGGCTCCTGTCGTGTGGAGCCGCGAGAACTTCTCGCGACGCATGCGCTTCTTCTTCAATGCGTACTCGACACTCGCACAAAACTGCGTTGGTTCATCTCGATGGTGCTGTGACTTGTGGTGTCTTCACGCATGCACGGGCCCTGCCCGCCGCGACCTATTGATCAGCGTCTCCCTAGCACCTAGGGAAACAGCGCGGGCACGATGTCGACGAACAGGATCTTGATGATCGTCATACCCGGAAAGATCATCGCGTAACCGATGTCCGGACGGTCCGTGGGCGCGAGCTTGTTCGAGTAGGCCAGGATCGCCGGGTTGCCGTAGGCCCCCGCGACGATGCCCGCCACCTCGTCGTAGGGCATGCGGAAGACGAACAGGCCGAGAATCATGATGGGCAGCACCAGCGCGACCAGCACCAGCGCACCCAGGCCCAGCATCATCAGTCCGTTCTCCGTGACGGTCGCCGCGAACGTCGGCCCCGAGGACATGCCGACCTGCGCGAGGAAGAGCGTGAGCCCCAGGTTGCGAAGCACGAGGTTGGCCGACAGCGGGATGGTCCAGTTCATCCCGCCGGTGCGCCGCTGCTGGCCGAGGATCAGCGCCACGATCAGCACGCCGGACAGGCCGATCGAGAGCTTTCCGATGCCTGGAATCGGAAGCTGGATGGCCCCGACCAGGAAGCCCAGCGCCATGCCCAGCCCGATCGAGATGTAGCTGAACTCCGCCGTGCCCTTGATGGAATCGCCGAAGAACTTGCGAAGCGATTTGAAGTCGCCGCGGTGGGCCAGCATGCCGATGCGGTCGCCGAATTCGAGCATGAGGTCGGGACGCGGCACCATGTTGGCATCGCCGCGCTGCACCTGTGCCACGACGACGGCCCGCTCCCCCGGCATCTTGAGATCGCCGATCGCCCGCCCCACCACGGCCCCGCGCGAGGCGAACACGCGCACGTAGTCGAGATCCGAGCGGTCCTTGAACACGCGGCCGGGGGCCGCTTCGCCGAGGAACTTTCGCGCCAGTTCGATCGCCTCCTTGGTGGAGGCGACCACGAGCACGACATCGTCCTCCGCGACGACGTGGCCCGGCGATGGCGGCTGGTTGTGATGCGCCCTGCGCAGCGCTACGATCTGCACCCCGGCGGGCAGCCCGCTCATGATTTCACCCAGCGTCCTGCCGAAATGCTCCTGGTTGCGCAGAGCGATCTCCAGCAGTTCGAGGCCGGCGACAGCCGTTGCCTCGATCTTCGGCTTGAGGAAAATGAAGGTGAAGTAGAGGAACAGGATCGGCCCAGCCACTCCGAACGGATAGGAGACCGCGCCGCGCCGAAGGAACGACCGAAACTGG
>NZ_JBFUIU010000483.1:0-6942 GCF_056401695.1 Variovorax sp. P4_D9 | reverse complement strand
CGCTTGGACAGGGGCAGCAGGTGCTGCGCGCCGAGGGCCACCGGCACATGTGGGGCATCGGCCGCCACCTGCTCGGCAGCCAGCTCTTCGACTACTGGTTCGATCCCGACGGCTTCGAGTACGAGCACTACACGGATGGCGACGTCTTCACCGCGGATGTCGAGACCGCCTACTCGCCGCTCGAATTCGGCGGCATCTGGGCCTGGGGCCCCGACGCGCCCGCCTCGATGAAGCCGAGGAAGAATCTGCACACCCTTCTGCACGTGCTGAAGCTCGTGCGTCGCAAGGCCATCACGCCGCAGCGACTGAACCTCATGAGCGCGGCACTCGATGCGCCCGCGCGCCCTTGGCTTTAACTCTCCCCAAACCAGACTCATGTCACGCACAATCATTCGTTACGCCGAAGGCGGCACGCCCCGATGGGGTGTTCAATTCGKGCGCCTCATCGCCCCCCTGCAAGTCGATGTGCCCAGCACCGGCGAGCTGCTCTCCAGCCACTGGGAGTTGCTGTGGGCCACCGAGGCGGCACAGGCCATGGTGCCGCTCGAGCGCGTCCAGCTTCTGCCGCCGGTGACCCGTCACCAGCAGTTCATCTGCCAGGGCGTCAACTATCGCAGCCACATCGCCGAATCGGGCCTGCGCATCGAAGACTTCCCGTTCAACACGATCTTCACCAAGGCGCCCTCCAGCATCACGGCGGCCGATGCGCCGGTGGCCCGCCCCGCGCATGTGCAGTTGCTCGACTACGAGATCGAGCTCGGTCTCGTGTTGCGCGCTCCGGTGCCGGCCGGCACACAGGTCGGCCCCGACGCCCTGCCGCAGTGGCTGGCGGGGGTGACGATCGTCAATGACCTTTCGGCGCGTGACGTTCAATTGCCGCAGGGCCAGTTCTACAAAGGAAAGAGCTATCGAGGCTTCGGCCCGGTCGGACCCGGACTGGTGCTGCTGACGCCGCAGGAATGGGCGCGCTGGCCCGAGCTGCGCATGCGCCTAGCGGTCAACGGCCAGACGCGGCAGGACGCCTATTGCGCCGAGATGATCCACGGCCCCGCGGGCACGCTCACCGAACTTGCGGCGCTTCAGGACCTGCTCCCCGGCGACCTGATCGCCACAGGCACGCCGGCAGGCTGCGCCGCGCGCGCCCCCGGCAAGGCCGCGATGTTCGTTTTAAGGCATCTGCTCAGCGACGCCGGCAAGTGGCGGATGTTCATCGGCAAGGGGCGCGCCAACCCGGCCTACCTGCGCCCGGGCGACACCATCAGCGCGTCGATCCGCACCGACGACGGCGCCATCGACCTCGGCGAACAGACGACCTCCATCACCGCGCCATGAACACGACATCCTCCCATCCCACGGTGCCGCGGCTCGACACCGACATCCTGCTGGTCGGCCTCGGCCCGGTCGGCGCGGCGCTGGCCAATCTGCTCGGCCGCTACGGCATGCGCGTGCTGGCCATCGATAAGGCGACCACCATCTTCGAGAAGCCGCGCGCGATCGCGCTCGACAACGAGGCGCTGCGCATACTTCAACTGGCCGGTGTGCGCGACGGCGAGTTCGAGACCGTCGCCATCCCGCAGGTGCAGTACCGGTCCCCGCTGTTCGGCCGCTTCGCCCGCATCAACAGCGCCGGCATCATCGACGGCCACCCGGCGCTCGTCACCTTCTACCAGCCCGAGCTCGAGCGCCTGCTGCGCGAGAAGCTCGCGCAATACCCGGGCATCGAAGTGCGGCTCGGCAGCGAGCTCGCGGACTTCGTGGACGATGGCCGGTTCGTCCAGGCACGGCTGGAGGACGCGGTCGGCAATGAGACCTATGTGCGTGCGCGCTACCTGGTGGGCACCGACGGCGCGAATTCTCTGGTGCGCCGTACGCTGGGGCTGGACTTCGAAGGCCGAAGCTTCCACCAGGACTGGCTGATCGTCGATGCGCTCGACGTGCCGAACCCGATCGACCATGTCGAGTTCACCTGCGACCCGCGGCGCCCGACGCCGCGCATGGTGGCTCCCGGCGGACGGCAACGATGGGAGTTCATGCTGCGCCCCGGCGAGCGGCCGGAAGAAATGGAGCGGCCGGAGTCGGTGCGGCGTTTGCTCGCGCCGTGGTGCGACAGCCAGCGCATCCGGATCGAACGCACGGCGGTCTACCGCTTCCATGCGCGCGAGGCCAAGCGCTTCTCCAAGGGCCGCTGCTTTCTCGCCGGAGACGCCGCGCACATCACGCCGCCTTTCGCCGGCCAGGGCCTGGTCGCCGGGCTGCGCGACGCGGCCAATCTGGCCTGGAAGCTCGCCTGGGTCGTGCGCGGCCAGGCGAGCGAGCAAGTGCTCGACAGCTACGACACCGAGCGACGGCCCCACGCCAGGAAGATCATCCGCCTGGCGCGCATGCTCGGCGCGATCGTGATGCCGCAGAACCGCGCCGCCGCGTTCGCCGTGCATGGGTTGATGAGCCTGCTGCGCCTGCTGCCGGCTGGCCGCGCGGTGTTCGAGGACATGAAGGTCAAGCCGCAGAACACCTTCGACCAGGGCCTGTTCTGGCGCGTGCGCGGCAGCGAGCGGCTGCGTGCCGGTGGCATGCTGCCGCAAGGCTGGGTCCGGCCGGCCACTGGCTGCGGACCACTTCTCAGCGACGACGCGCTGGGACTGCAATGGGCGCTCATCGGCTTTGGCGTGGATCCGTCAGCCGGGTTGCCGGCCGAGCTGCTGCTGCGCTGGCAGACTGCAGGGGGACGGGTGTGGCAGTGGTGCCAGCGATCGCAGGCCCTGCATCTCGCGCCGCCCGCGCAGCGGCTGGAGGCGCTCGACGAGGCCCTGCTGCCACGCCGGGTTCCACTCGGCTGGGTCGCTATCGTCAGGCCCGACCGTTGCGTGCTGGCCGAAGGGCCGGCATCCGAGGCCGAGACGATGCTGTCGCGAGCGCTCGAACTCGTCGCGCCGCCCGCGTCGTCTGCTGCGGCGACATGGCCGACATCCGCCTACCCCATCCAGGAGGTCAAGCATGCGGCGTGAACTGGTTTGCACCGAGGCCGGCACGCCGCCGCGTCTGGCAGTGCGCAGCGTCGAGTTGCCCCATCCCGGCACAGGCCAGGTGCTCGTGCGAGTGCTGGCTAATTCGGTGAACCCCATCGACGTCAAGCGCGCGGCCGGCTACGGCCGTCGCCTGCTGGGGCTCAAGGGCGCGGCGCGCTTTCCGCTCGTGCTCGGCAACGACGTCGCGGGCGTCGTCGAAGCCCTCGGCGCTGACGTGACCCGCTTCGCGCGCGGGCAACGCGTGTTCGGTCAGCTCGGCACCGGCCGGGCCGGCGGCGCGCATGCATCACACGTCGTCGTGCCGCAGGACTTCTTGCTGCGCGCCCCGAAAGACGCGGATCCGGCCGCGCTCGCGGTGCTGCCCTATTCGTTCACCACGATGTGGCTCGCCCTGCGCTCGGCCGGAATCACCCCATCAAGCGCGCAGCGGGCCCGCGTGCTGATCCACGGCGCCAACGGTGGCCTGGGGCGGTTGGCCATGCAGGTGCTTCGCCCCTGGGGCAGTGAGATCACTGCGATCTGTGCGAAAGGCCAACGTCAGGCCGCCCTGGACCTCGGTGCCAAGGTGGCCGTCGAGCACGGCCCGTCTTGCATCGAGTCACTGCACTCGGATTTCGACGTGGTGCTGAACTTCGCGAACTGGGACGACGATCCTCTGCTTGCGTCGCGCCTCGGCCCGCGGGCCATGGGCCATGCGACCACGGTGCACCCGTTACTCGCGAACTTCGACCGCCTGGGATGGGTGGGTGGGGCGTGGGCCAGTCGCCGCGACTGGAACCAGGTCCGCGCCATCGTCGCTTCGCGCACGCCAAAGGCCAGCTATGCCTGGACCATCTTCAAGCCCGACAGGGAGGCCCTCGAGGCGCTCGCCGAGGGCGTTAGAGCCCGAAGGTTCGCGCTGCCGATCGGCATCGCCGTGCCCTTCGACAACGCCATCGCCGCGTTCGACCACGTGTCGGCCGGCCAACCCGGCCGAGCGGTTCTCCTGCCGTGACGCCAATGTCATTTTGGTGAAAGCATGAACGGAATCGCCTCCATCGCAGACCTGCTCGCTCTCGAAAATGAGCACGACGGCCTCCTGCCGGACAGCACCTACGAAATGATCGGCGCCGCAGCGCGCGCCCACCCCGAAGCGCCGGCGCTATCGTTCTTCCCTCGCATCGAAGATCATGCGCGGCCAGAAGTCTGGAATTACGAGACGTTGTTCTCTCGCATCACGGCCACGGCCAACTTCCTCCACGAGCTGGGCGTCGGCGCCGACGATGTCATCGCCTTCGCGTTGCCCAATCTGCCGCAGACGCATCTGGCGGTCTGGGGCGGCCAGGCGGCCGGCATCGCGTTCGCGATCAATCCCATGCTGGAGCCCGCAGCCATCGTCGAGCTGCTCGCCGCTGGCGAAGCGAAGGTGCTCATCACGCTGGCWCCCCTTCCCGGCATGGACCTGTGGTCGAGGCTGAAGCCGTTGCTCGGCCGCGTCGGCAGCCTCGAACGCGTTGTGCTGGTCGACCTGGTTCCTCAGGTCGCCGGGACTGCGGGCGTGCCTCCGAGCGAGGCAAGGGATCGCTTCAGTGTGCACGACTTCGCGGAAGGGCTGCGCCTGCAGCCGGTAGACCGCCTCGTCAGCGGGCGCGTGATCCGTCCCAGCGACCGGTCGTCCTATTTCTGCACCGGCGGCACCACCGGCGCGCCCAAGATCGCGATGCGCGCGCACACGAACGAGGTCGCCAACGCGTGGAGCACCGGCCAGCTACTCGGCGATGGCATCTCGGCGGGGAAGACCCTCTTCTGTGGTCTGCCCCTGTTCCATGTCAATGGTGTCCTGGTCACTGGCTTGCTGCCCTTCTCACGCGGCGCACACGTGATCATCGGCACTCCCTCGGGCTATCGCGGCGATGGTGTCATCAAGCACTTCTGGGAGTTGGTCGAGCACCACCGGATCAACTTCTTCAGTGGCGTTCCGACGGTCTATGCGGCGCTGATGCAGCAGCCGACGCAGGACCGCGACCTCAGTTCGCTGGAATACGGGCTCTGCGGGGCCGCGCCGATGCCGGTGGAATTGATGCGCTCCTTCCAGGAGTTGACGGGGCTGAAGATCCTCGAGGGATACGGGCTGACCGAGGGGACCTGCGTCAGCACCTGCAATCCTCCGCTGGGCGAGCGGCGCACCGGATCGATCGGGCTGCGCGTGCCCTTGCAGTCCATGAAAGCCGTCATGCTGGACGACGCAGGGACCTACGTGCGCGACTGCGCGGTTGGCGAGGCAGGCGTGCTTGCGATCAGCGGTCCCAATGTGTTTGCCGGCTATCGCGACCCCGATCAGGACAAAGGGCTCTGGCTGGATTTTGACGACGGCCGGCGCTGGTTGAACACCGGCGACCTCGGCCGACAGGACGCGGATGGCTACTTCTACCTGACCGGCCGAAAGAAGGAACTCATCATCCGGGGCGGCCACAATATAGACCCTGCAAGCATCGAAGAGCCGCTGCACCGTCATCCGGCCGTCCAACTCGCCGCCGCGGTCGGTCGTCCCGACTTGCATGCGGGCGAACTGCCAGTCGCCTATGTGCAGCTCAAGCCCGGCGTTCACGCGACCGAGGACGAGCTTCTGTCCTTCGCCAGGGACCAGATCACCGAGCGCGCAGCGATACCGAAGGCGATCAGGTTGGTGGCGGCCATGCCCCTGACCGGCGTCGGCAAGATCTTCAAGCCCGAGCTCAGGCAGCGCGAGATCATGGATGCGCTGCGCACGGCGCTGCACGATGCGGGCGCCCCGCCCTCTCGGCTCGAGGTCATCAACGACCCGCGTTTCGGGATTCAGGTGGAGATTGCGGTGGCGGGCAGCGCGACCGCCGGCATCGCCCGCGAGGTCCTGGGCAAGTTCCCGTTCCGCTTCGAAGTGTCGTGCTGCGATCAATGAAGGTGTTCGAGCGGGCGGTTGCCGAGAACGGCTTCGCTGCGTGCGCCCGCGAGCTCGACATCTCGCCAGCCGCGGCGATCCGTCTGATCGGCGATCTGGGGTTGCAGCCTGCCGAGATGATTCGCTGCCGGATCGCCCTGCGCGGCCGAGCAGAAGCGTTGCAGCGCCAGGGATGCAGAGACGCGTCCAGATCGAATCGATGCTGCGAGTCGCAACAGTTCGTCCCAACCTAACGTCCTCGCGACGGTAGTATTCACGGTGTTGCTCAGCAACCCTAGGGAATGAAGAATGACGGGTTCACTTTGGAGGAAACATGCGATTCATCATCATCGCTGCAGCTTTATTTTCTAGTTCATTTTTTGCGCAGAGCGCGACCGTCTTCGGGCCAGGAGGCGCCGGTTGCGCGTCGTAAATTAGCGCGCGACGCACTCCAAACCCGTCGTTTGACGCAGCCCTCGGATTTTGGTTCTCAGGTTTCGTCACCGCGCACAATATCTACTCTATTCAGAAGGCGTACGAGGTCAAAGGAGCGCTCGACTTTCCAGCCATGTTTGCTCATATCGACAGATTCTGCAAAGAACATCCGGAGAGTTCGGTAACTGAGGGCCTTCAGCGCCTTGAGGAATTCGACGATCTCTTCCTTCTTGATGCTGCCCTCGTGCAGCCGGAACAGGCAGTTGGTGCGTGTGAGTCCGGCGATGACCGAGACGTGAGTCCAGTTGAAATGGAACTGGATGATGGGTGTCTGTCCCTTGGGCGCCCAGGTGCGCACACGGGTGGGGCGCTCGCTGATGCCCGACTCGTCCACGAAGACGATCAGCCGTCCTTCTCGCTGGGCTTTTTTTAAGCGCCGGCCAGGTACTGCGTTTCCAGTTGCGCACGGCATCCTCGTTGCGCTCGATCGCCCGCTTCTCGGGCTTCTGCGGGCTGAACCCCAGTGCGCCCAGGATGCGCCAGACATGCACTTCRCTGAAGGACACGCCGTACAGACGCTCGATG
>NZ_JBFUIU010000482.1:0-6987 GCF_056401695.1 Variovorax sp. P4_D9 | reverse complement strand
TCACCAGATCCTGCAGGTCGCGTTCGGCTCGTGTGACCTTGGCCAGGATGTCGGAGCGCGCTCTTGGTCCAGATGAACGGCTTTGGGTTGGCGTTGTGGGGGCCACGTACAGATCGATGGCCAGTTCCAGTTCGGGCACGCTGGTGGAGCTGTCGCGCCGGATGCGGTTTTCCGAGATGTCGCGGAAGAAGCGCTCCACAATGTTCAGCCACGACGCACTCGTGGGCGTGAAGTGCATGACGAAGCGTGGGTGCTTGGCGAGCCAGGCTTGAACCTCCGGGTGGGTGTGCGTGCCGTAGTTGTCCATGATCAGGTGCAACTGGGGGTGATCGGACTTATCGTGCAAATCKGTGCGCTTTGGATCGAAAAGTCGTGACGCGACAAGGACTTACGAACTTGGCTTTCCGCGCAAGACTTGTATTCGCAAGTCCTTGATTTCAAAGGAGAGTTTCGGCCCTACCGTGTCATTCCGCACCGAAAGTACGATCACCCCGCGCTGCAGAATTCGCCAGATAGCCGA
The DNA here is from genome assembly GCF_056401695.1 of Variovorax sp. P4_D9. Taxonomy (NCBI): domain Bacteria; kingdom Pseudomonadati; phylum Pseudomonadota; class Betaproteobacteria; order Burkholderiales; family Comamonadaceae; genus Variovorax; species Variovorax sp. P4_D9. Next base: position 6,467 of record NZ_JBFUIU010000482.1, on the reverse strand, counting down.
CGTTCGCGGGGCGCTCACGCTGATGTCTCTTCGCTGTGCGGACCGCTTGCTTGCGTTGGTTGCTGACCGATGCCACTTCAAGCAGAGAGAGGTCCTGGTGCATCGGACGACGTCGTTTCGCGGCTCTTCAATCTCGCGGCAGAATCCATCGCAAGGAACAGACTCACGATATGACGTCGTCAGCCCGAAGGAGCGCGCTCTGCGGGATGGTCAAGCCAATGGTTCTGGCGATCTTCAGATTGACAACGAACTCGAGCTTTGTCGGCTGTTCCATCGGCAGGTCACCGGGCTTTGCGCCATTGAGAATCTGCACCGCAATCTCTGCCACGCGGCGGAATACCGCTGCGTAGTCGGGGCCGTATGACAGGAGACATCCGGCGCGATAGTCTGCCATCACAGGCACCCGATGCGCTGCCTCGAAGGCAACCCAGTCATCTCGCAGCTTCGCGTTGATCTGGGTTGGCATTAGAAGTACGCCGTCGGCTTGCTCTCTCTTGATCGATGCGGTTGCCACCGGGAACTCAGTGGCCGCGTTGATGTCCCGTGGAATCAGGGTGATTCCAAGCGATCGCGCGCTTTCGCGGTAGCTCTCAAAAGCCGCGTCGATGCTTGCGCTGCTAAGGCCCGACAGCCGCCCGCATTCCGGGCAACGGGCCAATGCGATCTTGGAGACGGTCGGGACCGCGGCCTTGAACAGCTCGATTCGCTTTGGCACGAGTTCGGCGTTGAAGTTCGAAATCCCAGTGACCTGCCCGCCCGGATGTGCGAAGCTCTCGACGAGACCCGTATGCAGCGGGTCGTTRATTCCGAACGTGACTACTGGGATGTTACGGCTTGCCTCGACCACGGCGTGTGCCGCCGTCGAAGTGCCGGTAACCACCAAGTCGACACCCTTGTCCCGCATCTCTGCAGCGAACTCGGCGTAGCGTTCATTCTTTCCCTCTGCGTAACGCCAATTGATGGTCAGGTTCCTACCTTCCACGAAGCCGAGCTCAACCAGTCGATTGATGAACGCCGCCACGAACCGGTCTTCGTCCGCAGAGTTCTTTGCCGTGAACCCCAAGTAGGCAATTTGATACTTACGCCCCGGAACCTGGGCCAGCGCCGTCGTCCCAAGGGCACAAGCGAGGCCAGAGATGATTCGACGACGCCCGATCATGCCCTGCCTCCTAGCATCTTGAGCCCGTCCCCGAATTGGGAGGCGGCGATACTGGATCATGCCTACCTCTACGTCCGGGTCAAGCAGGGCTATGGCGTCGGCTGCAATTCTGCGAAGGCGATCGAGCGTCCGCTTCGGGAGCGGGTCGAGCGTCGGCAACGGGCCCACAAGCGACATTCGCGTCGAGTTAGGCAGCAGAAAAGCAGACATTCAGTGCCAGCCCAATCCTCGAGCAATGAATTCCCCCTTCGCCGATCGTGCGTGAATTACATCGGTCCAGCTGTTGCTGGAGAGCGATTTCTAGTCATGCGCGCCTGGTAGTTCAGGGATTCATTTCATACGCGCCAGCCAGATCACGTGCCTGCCGCCAAACCGTTTCGAGCCGCGCAAGATCCGCACTGGGCCGGCGGATGCACTTCATCGCGGCGGACTGTTGCTCGACCGTTGCCGACGGTTTGCCGTGCAGCACAAGGGCGGAACCCGAAAAATCGCGGACAAGCACATCGAAGATCTGATCCACCAGCGCCGTCTCGGTGCCTGCGATCGCGGCCTGCTGCAGGATCAGTTCGGCATAGGGCACGAGCGTGAACATCTCCCCAATCGCGAGCATGAAGTCCAGATCCTTCTGCTGCGAGGGCGACGGCGCGGCGGTGCCGAGCATGGCCCGCAACGCACCGATCTGCTCGGTGAACACGGCGACGTTCGGAAGGTGCGCGAAGCTGGCAAACACCGGCCGCCAGTCGTGGAAGCRCACCTTTTGCAAGCCCTTGGTCGGCCCCTGGCGAAACAGGAACTCATCGTCCACGGCATCCCTGCGCGTCGGCACGTCGTTGAGCGCTGGGCTGGCATTGCCCGAGCTGAGCAGGTAGCTGGGCATGAATTTCAGCGCCAGCGCCAGGTTGACGTGCACGGTGCCCTCGATCTTGGGGAAGCCCTGCAGGCCGAACTGGGCCATCTGGAAGAACATGTCCTTCTCGAAACCCTTCGCGGAGATCACGTCCCACAAGTCCGCGTACGCTTGGGCGCCTTGCCGAGTGACGGTGATCTTCTCGACGGTATTGAAGAGGAGGTAGCGCCGATCTTCCAGCGATGCCGAATGCATGTAGTCGATCGCGCGTTCGCCGAACAGCTTCATGCCCGCCAGGCGCGCGTAAGCATCGGTGAACAATGCCTGCACATGCGCAAAGTCGGTGACCTTGGCGTTGAAGAGCACGCGCCGCTCGGCGTGCGTGATCGCCTCGTAAAAGCAATGCTCGACCAGGCTGACTGCACCGAAGCCCAGGTTGAACTTGCCGACGTTGACGGTGTTCATGCCTGCATCGAAGGCCTCCTGCCCGGTGTGCAGGATGTCCGCCGGCGTGACGGGGTAGTCCTCAAGGTCGAACGCCGCGACGTACATCTGGCTGGCCACGACGTTGCCGCGCAGCTTGTAGGCTGGGTGCTGGCTGTCGACAGTAAAAAACACGTAGGCGTCCGAGCCCTCGATGCCGGCGATGCGGCCGAACACGGACACCATGCCGGCGACGTTGCCGTTGCCGATGTAGTACTTGCCGCCGTTGGCCTTGTAGCCGCCATGCCCGTCGGGGGTGAGCACCATGTCGGTCGTGTAGATGTCCGCGCCGTGCTCCCGTTCGGATAGACCGAACGCGAAGACTGCGCCCGCATCCAGCAGAGCCGCAGCACRCTGCCTTGCCTCGGCGTTGGCGCTTTGCCAGATCGGTCCCAGGCCGAGAATGGTGACCTGCCAAACGTACCAATACTGCCCGCCGTAGAAGCCCAGGATGTGGCTCATCATCGCGATGCGACTCGTGTCCCAGCGCTTGTTCGGATCTCCGCCGCCTTCCGCTGCTGGCGTCAGAAGCGCGGCGAACACCCGCTCACGTTCCAGGAACTCGATAAAGTCCGCGTACCAGATCCGTTCGCGGTCCTGCTCAAGAAGCACGCGCTTGCCGCGCCGCTCGAAGAAGGAGATCGTCGCTTCGAAGATGCGCCGCGATTCAATGTCGAAGGCGGAGAAGTCTGCGTCGTGTGGATTAAAGAGAGTCGAGTTCATGGGATAGGTTTCGGTGTGGGCGCCGGCGAAGCGGCGGGGGCCATTGGTTTGTTGAGAAGCTCTGACGTTGCGCCAGCAGGCCAAGGAAACGGCTGGCTTGTGCTTGTCTGGTTGGGAAGAACTATCTCGCCAAAGGGCGAAATCACCAAGTTCTGGAAGCGAAATTTGCCCCGCTGTCTTTCAGCCGGCGCCCCACAGCGATTCGCTGATTTGTCTTGCCAATCACCCGCCGCTGCCACATGCGCTCAAAGCCAAGGGCGGAGGACTCAGACACGTTCCAGGCGCTGTGTAAGAGCCGCTTGCCGGCCGCAACGGCATCCGGAGACTGCATCTCGATCTCAGCACACAGGTGCCGGGCTGCGCTCAGCGGATCGTCCGCCAGATGCGTTACCAGACCAAGTTCCTTGGCCTGATCTGCACTGAGCACCCGCCCGGTCACGGTGAGCTCCACGGCCTGGTCCTTGCCAATCAACTCTCTGAGCAGGACGGTGCCACCCATATCAGGAACCAGCCCCCAGTTCGACTCCATGATGGAGAGTTGGCTGGCGGGTGATGCAAGGCGGATGTCGGCGCCGAGGGCGATCTGCAGGCCTGCGCCGAAGCAGTTGCCCTGGATGACTGCCAACACGGGAACGCTCAGGGAGCGCCAGACCAGGGAAACCTTCTGATAGCGGTTCATCGCGGGCTTCCAAAGCGGCAGGAAGGCCAGGAGCTTGCGAAAAGCGCTCCCCGTCATGACCTCCTTGAGGTCCATCCCGGAGCAGAATGAAGGCCCGTTGCCTTTGAGGATCACCGCGCGGACTTCGACATCATTCTTGATCCGTTCGGCGCAATCGATCAGCTCGAGGAGCATCGGGATCGTGATGGAGTTGTGCTTGTCGGGACGATTCAGGCTGACCGTTGCGATGCCTCCATTGAACTCMAGCGTGATGAATCGCCATGAGGGCATCTGGCGACTTGCTGTCGAACTGCCGCTCATTGCGAAACCAGCCTTTCCTCGACGTCGCGCAGGCGCTCCTTGCCGAAGTACATCTCATCGCCGACGAAGAATGTCGGCACACCAAAGGCGCCGCGGTCGTGGGCGACCTGGGTGCTCTCCACCAGCCGGGCCTTGACTTCGGCTTCCTGCGCGGTCTTCATGAGCAGTTCAGCGTCCAGGCCGCCTTCGGACAGGACCGGGCCGAACGTGACCGGCTCGTCCATCTTCAGCCCGCGCTCCCACATGGCCGCAAAGACCATCTTGACATAGCGTTCGAAACAGCCGAGTTGCTGCGCCGCCACCGCTGCGCGCATGAGCGGCAGCGTAATCACCGGGAAGTGGGGATTGAACTTGAAAGCCTCGAGCCGGTGCCGCGTGACGAAGCGCTGCATCTCGAGCCGCTCGTAGGCCATCTTGTTCGGCACATCCGCGAAGGCCACGAACGGCGGCCGGTTGTTCGACAGCTTGAACAGTCCGCCGAGGAAGATTGGCCGATAGGCGATGCGTGCGCCGGTCCGGGCCTCGATGCCCGGAATCGCCTTGTGGCACATATAGCTGTTCGGACTGACGAAGTCGAACAGGAATTCGACGTTGAGGTCGTGGGAGGTTTTCATTGCATTGCCCGCTTGGTTCGGATTCGGCATCGGCGAGGGGTCGACACTTGCTCGCTGCGATTCAGTGATTGGCAAGCGATCACTTCTTGCGGCTGTGGAGCACCCAGGCACCGATGCCCAGCAACGGATCGAGAATCGCAACGGCGCCCACCGTATGTGGAAACACGCCCGACAGCGCGAGGGGCACGAGCACGACAGGGATGAGCACCACCCGGTCGAGCACGGAAGCCGGGCCRAATTGCCTTGCACCGGAACGACCGCCAAAGACGTAGAGCCAGCCAATGACGGCCAGACACACGCCGATCACCCGGAAGAGCGCAGCTTCGTCTCCGACGAATGGCCTGTCCATGAAGATCGTCTGCACCGCGCCGGGCCAGACAATGAAGAGGGCGCCGATCGCAAGATACAGGTAGCCATTAATCACCGCGTAGTTCGACTCGGTGGACAGGTGGGCCGGCTTCTCGAGAAGATCACTGAAAAGGGACATGTCTTCTTCCTCTTGGGTGGCTGTGCTGCTGCGAGATCGGACCTGAGTTCGGAAAGGAGCCCCGCTGGTTGACGGTGAGCAGTGCCCAGGTACCAGCGATGTCCAGTGCCTCGGTCTCAGGCCGTGAACTTCGAGAAGTCAGGCGCCCGCTTCTGGGCAAATGCGGTGAAGGCCTCGCGCGCCTCCGGGCTGCGCAGGCGCTCGGCAAATTGCGCACTCTCCAAGTTCATCTGTGCCACGACCGTTGCCGCCTGCTTCATCAGCTGCTTCGTCATTTTCAGCGACCCGGCAGGCTGCTTCGCGAACAGTGCCGCGACCTGATCGGCCTCGCCATGCAGGCCCGTCACCGGGACCACGCGGTTGGCGATGCCCCAATCCAGCGCTTGCGCGGCCGAAATCGGCTTGCCCAGGGCGAACATCTCGAATGCGCGCGCATGGCCTATGCGCGCCGGCATGAGCAGACTCGAGGCGGCCTCGGGCACAAGGGCCAGATTGACAAACGGTGTGGATAGCAGCGCGTCCTCCGCGAGCACGACGAAGTCGCAGTGCAGCAGCATCGTGGTGCCCACGCCCACCGCGCGACCGTTGACTGCCGCCACCAGGGGCTTGGTGCAGCCCGCAAGAGCACGCAGGAATCGGACAACTTGGCTCTCTCCGGCGCCGGCTGTGCCCGTGGCGACCGCGGCAAACTCAGCCAGATCGTTGCCGGCGGTKAACATGGCGCCTTCGCCACGGATCACGACGACGCGGACAGCGGGATCGGACTCGGCGCTGGCGAGGGCGTCGGCCAGGGTGGCATACATCGCGCTGGTGAGTGCGTTCATTTTGTCCGGCCGCGCCAGCGTGAGAGTGAGGACGCCTTGGGCGGAAGTGACGGTGACGTGATCGGTCATGGGTTCTCCTGTAGGTTTCGCCCCACCGACGCGGGGAGCGACATGTGCGAAAATTGATTCGTGCACGAATTATAATACTTCGTGCGCGAAATACAATCATGCGGTGGCAACAGAAAGTGAATTCCGATGAAGGATCAGACGAAAACGAGACTGGTCTTTTTGCTCAATCTCGCTCAACGGGCGGTGGACCGCTGGATCGAAAGCAAGGCAGACGGGCCGTCGGCACTGTCGGCGGCGCAGGCGGGCACGATGTTTTACCTGTCGCGCAGCGATGGCGTGGCG